>JADFSQ010000131.1 GCA_022560715.1 Bacteroidota bacterium | reverse complement strand
TATGTACAATTTTTCGCCAAAGTTTATTAGCTTCAATCGTTTTTGAAAATATAGGGGTTTTACTGTGAACCGGGTATTTTTGAGTGTAGAAGGTATTATCTTTTACTGCTTGCATAAACTCATCATCTATTCGGACTGAAACATTTGCTCCAGTAACTTTTCCCTGTTCTAATTTAGCATCAATAAAATCTTCTACATCAGGATGATTTATGGATACAGATAACATAAGCGCCCCACGTCTTCCGTCTTGTGCCACTTCTCTTGTAGAATTAGAATAACGTTCCATAAAAGGAACAATTCCTGTAGAGGTTAATGCCGAATTTTTTACAGGAGAACCTTTTGGACGAATATGAGATAAATCATGACCAACACCACCTCTACGTTTCATAAGTTGTACCTGTTCTTGGTCAATTTTCATAATTCCTCCATAGGAATCTGACAAACCTTCATTTCCAATTACAAAACAATTAGACAAGGATGCTGTTTGAAACGGATTACCAATTCCAGCCATAGGACTTCCTTGAGGTACTATATATTTAAAATCTTTTATAAAGTCATAAACCTCTTGTTCAGATAATGGATTTGGATAGTGTTGCTCTATTCTCGCAATTTCTTTAGCAATTCTTTTGTGCATATCGTTTGGTGTTAGCTCATAGATATTTCCTTCAGAATCTTTTAAGGCATATTTATTTAGCCAAACTCTTGCAGCTAAATCATCGTTATTAAAGTATTGTGAAGAAGCTTTTAAAACTTCATCTTGGGTATAGGTTTTTTTGGGGGTGATTAAAGCTTCTAATTTCATTATGATGTTATGGGTTATATTGTTTGGTCAGCATAAATAAACCAAAAATAATCAACTTAAAACATGATATTCGCCATAAAGTTTACAAGCCAATTAACTTGATTTTCTGAAAATCAGATGTTTAAATATTTATTAACATTAAAAAGTTAACAAATATTTTATTTTTTTATATTTAAGAGTTTTAAAAAGTTAATAATTGAAAATTCCAAACTCACTTTTTATGGTAAGTTTCTTTTCTTGGGAAGATTCTACGCAACCGACAATTTGTGCATCGACATTAAAAGATTTTGAAATTGAAATTATATCATCTGCAATTGTTAAAGACACATACAATTCCATTCTGTGTCCACAATTAAATACTTGGTACATTTCTTTCCAATCGGTATTTGATTGCTCCTGAATTAATTTGAACAAAGGAGGAATTGGGAACATATTATCTTTTACTATATGAAGATTATCGATAAAATGAAGAATTTTAGTTTGTGCTCCACCACTACAATGTATTATTCCGTGAATAGTAGAGCTATCATATTTCGATAGAATTTCTTTAATAATTGGTGCATAAGTTCTTGTCGGTGACAGCACCAATTTGCCAGCATTAATCGGAGAATTTTCAACTTCATCAGTTAATTTTGTGTTCCCAGAATACACCAATTCTTCAGGTATTAAAGAGTCAAAACTTTCCGGGTATTTTTTGGTTAAATAGTTGTGAAACACATCATGCCTTGCTGATGTTAACCCATTACTTCCCATGCCTCCATTGTAATTTTTCTCATAAGTGGCTTGACCATATGAAGCTAATCCTACTATAACATCACCAGATTTAATATTTGCATTATCAATAACTTCACTACGTTTTAATCTTGCAGTAACTGTTGAATCTACTATAATTGTTCTAACCAAATCACCAACATCAGCAGTTTCTCCTCCAGTTGAATGAATGGTAACTCCATATTCTTTTAATTCTGAAATCAATTCTTCTGTGCCATTTATTATAGCTGAAATAACTTCGCCTGGAATCAGGTTTTTATTTCTTCCAATGGTAGAAGACAACATAATGTTATTTATAGCACCAACACAAATCAAGTCATCAATATTCATTATTAATGCATCTTGTGCAATACCTTTCCAAACAGAAATATCTCCAGTTTCTTTCCAATATATATAAGCTAACGAACTTTTTGTTCCTGCACCATCTGCATGCATTACTAAACAATAATCGTCATCATTAGTTAAATAATCTGGAACAATTTTACAAAACGCTTTTGGAAACAAGCCTTTATCGATATTTTTTATTGCATTGTGTACATCTTCTTTTGAAGCTGAAACTCCTCGTTGCGCATATCGTTTACTAATTTCCATAAATAGTTCTCATTTGTAAAGACAAAAATACGTATAAAAAAAACTCACAGGAAGTGAGTTTTTATTTAATTATAAACTATCTGGTAAATAACATTTCCCGGTACTTTGTAAGTGGCCAAAGCTCGTCGTCTATAAGTAATTCCAACTTATCACAATGATAGCGTATCTCGTCGAAAAAAGGTTTTACTTTATTGCAATACAGTGATGCTTTTTTCTCTATATCATCTACAACATTTGCTTTTTTACGTTCATTGGTCATTTTAGTAACTCCTGAATTTATCGCTTCTATATGTTCAGAAATTTCTTCGATTAATCCTAATTGTTCTTTGGCATATTTTTTAAAATCTTTTCCGTAAATATCTTTTAATCCAGTAACATTTTCAATAAGAACATTTTGATACTTTACAGCAGTTGGCACTACATGGTTACGCGCAATATCTCCGAGAGCACGACCTTCAATTTGAACACGCATAATATATTCTTCAACTTCAATTTCGTAACGCGCATCGATTTCCACTTTTTTCATCACGCCTAACTCTTCAAACAATGCTATTGCTTTTTTAGAAATTTTAGCTTTTAAAGCTACAGGTGTTGTTTTATTATTACTCAACCCTCGTTTTTTAGCTTCTGCTTGCCATTCATCTCCATAACCGTTTCCTTCAAAAAGAATTTTTTTAGAAGACTTAATATATTCTCGTAGCACATTAAATATAGCTTCATCTTTTTTTAAATCTTTTTTATCGATTAATGCATCTACCTCTTTCTTGAAATCTATGAGCTGTTTTGCGACAATAGAATTTAAAACCGTCATCGGATTTGCACAGTTTGCAGTAGAACCTACAGCTCTAAATTCAAACTTATTTCCAGTAAAAGCAAATGGTGATGTTCTGTTTCTGTCAGTATTATCTAATAATATTTCAGGGATTTTACCTACTACATTTAATTTTAAATCTGTTTTTTCTTCTGGCGATAATTTACCTTTTGTTACGCCTTCTAACTCCTTAAGAACTTTAGTTAATTGTTCACCTATAAAAACAGAAATTACTGCTGGAGGTGCTTCATTTGCTCCCAAACGATGATCATTACCTGCAGATGCTACTGATGCCCGAAGTAATTCTTCGTATTCATAAACCGCTTTTATGGTATTAATAAAAAAGGTTAAAAATTGAAGGTTACTCATAGGAGTCTTGCCTGGACTTAATAAATTAATTCCTGTATCTGTACTTAAACTCCAGTTATTATGCTTACCTGAACCATTGATGCCAGCAAAAGGTTTTTCGTGTAGCAAAACTTTAAAATTATGTCGCACTGCAATTTTCCCCATCACATCCATTAATAAAGAATTATGATCTACAGCTAAATTAGCCTCCTCATAAATTGGAGCTAACTCAAACTGGTTTGGAGCGACTTCGTTATGTCTTGTTTTAACAGGAATACCTAATAACATACATTCGATTTCTAAATCTCTCATAAAAGCCATTGCACGACTTGGGATTGTCCCAAAATAATGATCGTCTAATTGTTGTCCTTTGGCCGAAGAATGTCCTAAAAGTGTTCTTCCAGTTAAGATAATATCTGGGCGTGATGCTACTAATGCACTATCGATTAAAAAATATTCTTGTTCCCAACCTAATGAAGCATTTACCTTCTTTACATTTTTATCAAAATATTTTGCAACTCCAACAGCAGCTTTGTCAACAGCTTGTAACGCTCTTAATAAAGGTGTTTTATAGTCTAATGCTTCTCCTGTATAAGCCACAAATACTGTAGGAATACATAAAGTTGTTTCATAAATAAATGCTGGTGAGGTAGGATCCCAAGCTGTATAACCTCGTGCTTCAAACGTATTTCTGATACCTCCACTAGGGAAACTTGAAGCATCTGGTTCTTGCTGTACTAATTGGTCGCCACCAAATTTTTCGATTGCTAAACCATTTCCAATAGTTTCAAAAAACGCATCATGCTTTTCGGCCGTTGCTCCTGTTAATGGCTGAAACCAGTGTGTGTAATGAGTTACTCCTTTAGAAAGTGCCCAATCTTTCATTGCCGATGAAATTTGATCGGCAATATTTCTATTTATTTTAGTTCCTTTTTCAATGGCATCCATTACACCTTTATAAGCATCTTTAGTTAAAGATTGCCTCATAGTAGTTTCATTGAATACATTGGCACCAAAAAGTGAAGATCGTTTTTCTGTCTCTTCTATTTTTACTGGTTTTCGGTTAAGTGTTTCTTTAAGTGCGTGAAATCTTAGCGTTGACATTTAATTACATTTTAATAGTTACAAAAAATTAAAGAGCAAATTTAAAAAAATTATAATTAAATTACTTTTTACCCTGTTTTTTTTAGGGGTTACTTGTCAACAATGAGTAAAAAAAAGTTAATAACCCTTAAATTATTTAGCAAATACTAAAAATATGAATATTCCGTAGGCGAAAACAAGAAAAAAACCTTTGTATCTACTAATTTGAAGTCGTTTAGGAAGTAATATTAATGGAATTAATATCGCTGAAAAAGCGAGCATCCAAAAAATATCTCTTGTTAAAATTTGCGGTTCGGTTATTGGTATTGTTTTAATCATTGAAGTTATTCCTAAAACAGAACCAATATTAAATATGTTTGAACCTATTAAATTTCCTAAAGAAATTGCTTTTTCTTGTTTAAGCGCAGCAATAACCGAAGCAGACAACTCTGGAATACTTGTACCAATTGCTATCATTGTTACTCCAATTACGCCATCGGTTATTCCAACAGATTTGGCTAGTTCTTTTGCACCATCAACCAACCATTCAGAACCAAAATATAAAGCAACAGTTCCTATTATTAACCAAACTACAATTTTAAAATTGGAAACTATTGCTAAACTACCATCTACATTTTCGACATTGTTTCCATTTCTCGAGCGTTTAATTAAAAAGAATAAAAACACCAATAGGGAAATAAATAAAATTCCACCTTCAATTGCTGTAAGCTGATTATCGTTACTAAGAAAATAATACAACGCAATGGAAAACAACATCATAACCGGCCAATTAAACTTATAAAATTGTTTGTCCACACCAAACGAACCAATTAAAGCTGTAATACCCAAAACCAAACCAATATTAGCGATATTAGAGCCAATAACATTATTAATGGCTATTGCCGGAGAACCTGTTAATGCTGCATTTAAACTTACAAAAAGTTCCGGTGCAGAAGTTGCAAAAGACACTACTGTCATTCCAATAACAAGCTTAGAAATATTAAATTTAAAGGATAGTGCAACTGAAGAACGCACTAAAAACTCACCACCTACAACTAATAGTAATAATCCTAAAATCACCAAAACTATGCTCATACAAATACTTTTTACATCTACACTAAAGCTTTGATGCATTTAAAATGCGAAGATAGTATTTAAACCATTAATACAATAAAAACTTAAAATTTCGTTAAATAACTGCAAACATAGTTGTATAACTATAAAAATAGTTATAGGTTTGCATCATAATTAATATTATAAATGAAAAAGTCAATTCTTTTATCAATTATATTCTTAATGTTATTTTCAGCATATAGCAAAGCTCAAAACACTGAGAATTTAGATTTTGAATATCCAAAGAATAGAATGGGGCAATTTGCCAAAGTTTGGTTTACATTCATGAATACTGGTATCAGAAATGAAATCAAGGTTTACGACAATGAAGATGAATGGGCGGAATTTTTATCAACGCTTTCAAATCATTCTCAACGCGTTAAAGGAATCACACCTATGCTAATTTCCTATATAACCAATAATTTTATTTCCATTTACTTAAAACAACATAATGGTAGTTGGGTAAAGGTAAATCTAGGCAGGAATGCTTCCAATCAAATAACGGCAATGGGTATTAAAAAATCGGTAAAGCCTGTAG
>JADFSQ010000130.1 GCA_022560715.1 Bacteroidota bacterium | reverse complement strand
ATCTTAAAATCAAAATAATTCACCGATCCTGCTAATTGTACATTGGCAGCATTTTTCATATCCAAATTTAAGCGATCACAGCGCAAACGAATTTTAAGCTCCGAACTCCCCCTGGCTTCAATGGTCATCTCATTGCTATTTATTTCATCGAGACTGGTAAGCGTGGATTCATTGTCGGTAATAATGTGATCAACAGAAGTGTAGATGACATGAGCATCAGTAACGCGTTCACCACTAATAAAATCTGTGGTGTAAATTCGAAGCATGCCATCGATAACTTCGACTTTTACCTTATCTAAAACAAAATCATCAGCTTTTATCACGACGGATGCTTTAGGTCCTCTTTTTAAATAGACATTCATCAGGCCCCCGGTATACAAGGCATTAAATTCGGAAATTTCTATGTCCTTACTGGAAACTTTAAAATTATACCAGGCATAAATAAACAGTATAATACTTACTGAAATTAGTGCCGTTATAATAACTAATCTATACGTTTTCATGTGTCACCTTATTTATACTTGGTATTCTAAAAGATCAATTCGGAAGTACCCATTCCGGCATCCCGATATGAATCATCTCTGAACTTACTGCAAATTCCGGGGAAACTATACCACTGATTCCGGAATAAACTGAACCACCCATTCCGGGTCAAAGTGAGCCACCTATTCCGTGTTAAATTGAACCACTAAAAAATCGATTCTATTTGTAAGTCATAAAATGTTTTAATTCAGAAAAAACATTATGGCCAATAAACAGATAGAAATGCGAAAAGTAAAAAAGATATTTAAATTATATACCGCAGGCTTAAGCAAGCGAAAGATCAGTTTTCAGACAGGTATTTCTCGCAATACAGTTAGTAAATACATCGATTTTTTTAAGCGATATAAGTTAACAGGTTACGAAGTCCGCTCAATGACTATCGAAGAGTTGAGTGTTCTTTTTAGGTCAGAAGAAAAAGTAAAGACCTCTCGATTAAGCATTTTAGAACAGTACTTTCCTTATTTTGATAAAGAGCTTAAACGTACGGGAGTCACCCGTTATTTATTATGGGAAGACTACATAGCAAAGCATCCTGATGGGTTTGGAAGATCTCAGTTTTTCTATTGGTACAGTCAATGGAATAAAGAAATGTCTCCAGTAATGCATTTTGACCATAAAGCAGGCGATAAACTATTCATTGATTTTACAGGAAAGAAGCTAACTATAGTAGATGAACATACTGGTGAATTACAAGATTTAGAAATATTTGTATGTGTCCTGGGCAGTAGTCAGTTTACCTATGTTGAAGCCTGCGTTAGTCAGAAAAAAGAAGATTTTATTCGATGTATTGAAAATGCTTTATGGTATTATGGGGGCGTTCCAAAAGCCCTGGTTGTAGATAACCTAAAGGCAGCGGTAACCAAAAGTAGTCGTTACGAGCCCCGGGTTAATGAGACCTTTGCAGATTTTGCAGAGTATTATGGCACAACTGTCCTTCCCACAAGAGCTTATAAACCAAGAGATAAAGCTATCGTAGAGAATGCAGTACGTATTATTTACACCAGAGTTTTTGCACCACTTAGAAACCTAACTTTTCATGATATACCTAGTATTAATAAAGCCATATTAGAGCTCTTGGGGCAACATAATGGTATGTCTTTTAGAGGCAGAAGTTATTCCAGATCCTCATTATTTAAAGAGGTCGAACAACAAGCATTAGACGCTTTACCCTCAAAAAAATATGAACTCAAAGATTACGCAAATGGCACCGTTCATAAAAATAGCCATATCTATTTAAGCAAAGACAAACATTATTATAGTGCTCCTTATAAATATATAGGAAAAAAGGTTAGAATTGTTTTTTCAAACAGTTTAGTCGAAATTTATTACAAACAAGAACGTATCGCAATCCATACAAGGGTTAAAAGCAAATATAAGTATAGTACCATAGAAGATCATATTCCTTCCTATCATCGCTTTATTAGTGAATGGAGTTCCGAAAAATTTATTAACTGGGGCGCTTATATTGGATCAGAATGCAAATACTATATCACTAAGATATTAGACAAAAAACAACACCCGGAGCAATCGTATAAATCCTGTTTGGGGATTTTACATTTTGCGAAAAAAGTAGGCAATACACGACTAAACAACGCTTGTAAAAGAGCATTGAGTTATCAGGCATACAACTACAAAATCATTGAACGCATCCTAGAAAAAGGCTGGGATGCCATAGAAGAACCTACCGAAGAAGTTATAGAAGTTCCTTATCACAAAAACATTAGAGGAAGAAATTATTACAAATAAATAACACTAAAATTAATTACATATGAATACACAAACATTAGAACAAATGAAACAATTAAGGTTCCATGGAATGCACAGAGCATTTAATGAAACCCTGCAAGCAAACAGTATCCAGTATACAAACGATGAACATACTGCCTATTTATTACAATCCGAATGGGATGATAGATATAATAGAAAAATAGAACGCCTTACAAAGGCTGCCAAATTTAGGTACAAAGCCATTTTTGAAGAAATTGATTATGATAACAATAGAAATATTGACAAAAATCAATTACAACGTTTTGCAAGTTGTGATTTTATAAAAAAGAATGAAAGTATTTTAATCACAGGAAGCACTGGGGTTGGTAAAAGTTTTATTGCATCTGCAATAGGATACCAGGCCTGTTCTCTAGGTTATAAAGTCATGTATTTTAATACCCAGAAACTTTTTACGAAATTAAAAACCTGTAAAGCAGACGGAACTTATACAAGGGAAATTAATAAAATAGAAAAACAGGATTTACTCATATTAGACGATTTTGGACTCAAAGCACTGGACAGCACCAATAGACATGTGCTTATGGAAATTATTGAAGACAGACACGGTAAAAAAGCAACCATCATTGCATCGCAATTACCAACAGAAGCTTGGCATCAAATTATCGGAGAGCAAACCATAGCAGATGCTATTTTAGATAGAATTGTTCATTCAGCACATAGAATAAATCTTAAAGGCGAATCTATGAGGAAAAAATTAATAAAAAAAGACTAATTTTAACACACAAATTGAATCGATTTTAACACTTGATTTACACTGCTCAATTTCATCCGGAATGAGTGGCTCAATTTAACCGGACTTTCCAAAGTTGAAGAATATGAATATGGCAAGTTTGGATGGATACTTTGTAATGATGGTAATAAAACCGAACTTTGGGAACCAGTCGATAGTGCGTTTTTGTAGTAAACTAAACACCTTTTCTATAAAAATAATTGAGTAGTAAATTATTTTTTTATTTCAATACTATATCGTAATATTGCAATATTACGATATTGATACAATATTATTATCAAATTATTACAAAACATCAACATCAAAGCATTAAATAACATCATATTCAATCTTATAACATCTCAATTTGAAAACACTAATATAAATGGGAGCAACAAAACTTAACATTCATTCTAAAGACATCAATACTATTGCTGTGGTCGCAAAAGTTTTTGCACATCCGGCAAGAGTTTCAATTTTGCAATATATAAGCAAGCAGGAAAGTTGTATTTGCAATGATATTGTTGACGAAATTGGCTTGGCACAATCAACCATTTCTCAACATCTGCAAGTTATTTCAAAAGCAGGTTTGCTTAAAGGAAACTTTAAAGGGAATAGCCTTTGTTATTGTTTAAATTTAGAACGCTTTCAGGAATTTCAAGAGCTATTTAATTCATTTTTCAATGCAACAAAGTTTAACTGCTGTTAATTAAAATTTATAAATATACACACATGAGAACACAAGAATTATTTAAAGTATTAGAAGACCATCAAGATAAATTTTTATTATTTGAATACGAGCCAAACAGTTTAGTTGGAGCTAATTATCATATTACTGAAGTGAAGCATATTTCTATCGATTCAGTCGATTGTGGTGCACGAACTGATGCCTGGAAAGAAACCATTATACAACTTTGGGAAAGCCCTTCGGAAATCGGTAAAACAGAATATATGTCTGCATACAAAGCATTAGGAATACTTGATAAAGTTGGTAAAATGAAACCTTATGAGTTAGATGCCGAAGTTAAATTTGAATATAGCAATACTACATTCCATACAGCTCAACTCTTTGTAAATGATTTCGAAATACAAGGAAATAATCTTATTATAAAGTTAGGCATAGAAAAAACAGATTGCAAAGCTAAAAGCACTTGTGGCGTAGTGGATGAAGAGAAAAAGGTTTTAGTAAACAATGAAGTTTGTTGCTCACAAGAAAGCAATTGCTGTTAAAAACAAAATCATGGAAATATTCTATTATTTATCAGCCATTTGTCTAATATTATTTATGATTTTAGCTACTTACGACGGCTTTTATTTACACATTTGGAAATACGAGCTTTTCAACAAAAAAGAAAGTAAGTTTGAACATAAAGTACATAGTATTCGAGCCATACTTTTTCCATTATTAGTTTGGCTTTTATTCGTTGGTGATTTAACACCAATATTCTTTTGGGTTGGAATATTTTTATTGATTATAGATAGTATTACTTTAGGAATTGATGCGTTTTCAGAAAAAGAGAGCAGAAAATTTATGGGTGGTTTGCCCAAATGGGAATACATTATCCATCTTTTTTCTAATAGTTTTCATTTTGCAGCTATTATTCTTATAATAGGAACAAAAATTAGTATAGAGAACAATACATTAATCTTTACGACATTATTTCACAGTAGTTTTGGAAACGAGTTGATAGGTTTTATTGCTGTTAACATAATTCCCGGAGCTATTTTATTAGCATTTATTCATATTCTATTAATTGTTCCCAAGGGAAGATCATTTTGGAATAAATATCGATCAAAAATAATTTGCTGTTAAAAAGAAATGAATCCAGTAGTTATTAGACCACTAATTAAAACCGATTGGATTTCTGTTTCAAAAATATATGCTGAAGGTATAGAAACTGGAATCGCAACCTTTGAAACTGAACTGCCTAGTTGGAAAACCTGGAATGCCACATATATCGAATCCTGTAGAATTATAGCTTTACAAAAAGATGAAGTAGTAGGGTTTGCTGTATTGTCTCAAGTTTCTAAACGTAAAGTCTATAAAGGCGTTGCCGAAGTAAGCGTTTATGTTGCCAAAGATTTTAGAGGTCAACATATTGGAGGAATTTTACTCAAACAGCTTATTAAAGAAAGCGAAGAAAATGGATTCTGGACATTACAAGCTGGAATCTTTTCTGAAAATATAGCAAGTATTAAATTGCATAAAAAGTTTGGTTTTAGAGTTGTAGGAATTAGAAAGCAAATTGGGAAATTAAACGGAAAATGGTACGATAATCATTTTTTGGAAAGACGAAGTTTAAATCAATTTTAATATAATGAATTCTCTCCTTTGGAGAAATCGAAGATTCAACGAATCATAAATATAAATTGGACATCATTGAGTTAGATGTCCGAAGGACAAAGAGACATGAAAAACATACTAGTATTGTGTACAGGAAATTCTTGCAGAAGCCAAATGGCTCAAGGTTATTTAAAACAATTCACAAAAGATAAAGCTGAAATTTATAGTGCAGGAATTGAAACACATGGTTTAAATCCTGAAGCTGTTGCAATTATGAAAGAAGACGGTATTGATATTTCAAAGCACACTTCAAATCACGTAGATGAATATGTACATATAGATTTCGATTACATTATTACAGTTTGCGATCATGCTAAAGAAAATTGTCCATACATACCAAGTAAAAATGCAATTAGATTACATCACGATTTTTATGACCCTTCAAAGGTAGAAGGTTCTAAATCTGAAAAGTATGTTGCCTTTTTAAAAGCTCGAAATGAGATTAAAATGTATTGTAGAGATTTTGCTGCTAATTTGTTATTGTGAATTCTGATTGCTATCGAGAGAAGCAATATGTTAATTGTAACTACAACTTATAAGCAATTTTAAACATAATAATTCTTGGAAGAATAAAAGTTTTGGTATCACTTATTAAAAAACTATTGAACGAGTTTTGTTCTTTAAATGTTGTATTAAAGATGTTGGTTGCAGTAATTTCAAAACCCCAAGCACTATCTTCTT
>JADFSQ010000129.1 GCA_022560715.1 Bacteroidota bacterium | reverse complement strand
AATACAAACAACTCACCGACCATCAAAGATACCAAATAGAAGCGTATCTAAAAGCTGGACAAAGTAAAAGTTTTATTGCTACCGGGTTGGGAGTAGATAAAACAACTATTTATAGAGAGCTTAAACGAAATATCCAAAAACGTGGTAGTTATTCTGCCTCCAAAGCACAATTGTTGACTGAAGAACGTAAAGAACGATTTGGAAGGAATAGGAAATTCACAAAGGACAAGCTAAAAATTATTTGTCATTACATTGAACAAGAACAATGGTCTCCCAAGCAAATTGTTGGGTATTGTCAATCAGAGCAAATACCGATGGTTTCCCACGAGCGTATTTATCAATTTATTCGTCACGATAAAGCTCAAGGAGGTCAACTCTACAAACAGCTTCGACACCGTTTAAAACATCGTAAAAGACCTATAGGAAAACATATTTCCATTAAAAACAGAATATCTATTGATCAAAGACCAGAGATCATTAACAATAGAGGTCGATTTGGTGTCCCGATAGCTATCGGGAGGGAAATTGATACCATTATTGGCAAAGACCACAAGGGAGCTATTGTTACTATTGTAGAGAGAACCACAGGATTTTTTATGATGCGAAAGCTACCTAAAGGTAGAGAGGCTAAAGATTTAAGTAAACAGGTTATCGATATGCTTTTGCCTTATAAAAACAGCGTCTTGTCTATAACTTCTGATAATGGTACTGAATTTGCTGAACACCAAATTATTGCACAAAAGCTAGAAACTGAATTTTATTTTGCTCATCCTTATAGTTCTTGGGAAAGAGGTTTAAATGAATATACAAATAAATTAATCAGGCAATATATACCTAAAAAAAGCAACTTTAATCTATTTTCAACTCAACAAATAACTGATATTCAACATAAAATTAACAGAAGACCTAGAAAAAAAATAATGTTTAATAACCCTAAAAATATTTTTTATAAATTAGTCGCTTAAAAGTTGCACTTGTAACTTGAACCTACGATATGCTTAAAAAAAATGATAGTTACGTTATTTAATACTATCTTCCCTACCTATTAATTTTATATTTTAATAATGAGTAAAGGCACAGTAAAATTTTTCAATAATGCTAAAGGATTTGGATTTATTACCGAAGAAGGCGCAGACAAAGACCACTTTGTACACATTTCTGGATTAATCGACGAAATTCGTGAAGGCGATGAAGTTGAATTTGATCTACAGGAAGGACAAAAAGGATTAAACGCAGTAAATGTAAAAGTAATTTAATATATACTTAGTTAACTTCTTTGAAACAAAAAACCTGCAACTATATGTTGCAGGTTTTTTTATCTAATTTTTTTTTTAATTCTATCCAAACTAAAATTGTTCTCTTCCTGAAAAATGAAATGCACTTTCAATAGCAGCATTTTCATCGCTATCACTACCATGTACAGCATTTTCACTAATTGAAGCAGCATACTGTTTACGTATGGTTCCTTCGGCAGCTTCTGCAGGATTTGTAGCCCCAATTAAAGTTCTAAAGTCTTCTACCGCATTATCTTTTTCTAAAATAGCAGCAACAATAGGTCCTCGTGTCATATACTCTACTAACTCTCCATAAAAAGGACGCTCGTTATGTACTTCATAAAATGCTTCAGCATCAGCTTTAGTCATCTGAGTTAGTTTTAAAGCTACAATTTTAAATCCTGAAGCAGTAATTTTTTCTAATATTCCACCAATGTATCCTTTTTCAACCGAATCCGGTTTAAGCATTGTAAATGTTCTGTTTGTTGCCATGTTTTATTTAAATTTTCGTGCAAAAATACAGTTTTTTAACTTATTTACAAGTTAATATTGTTGTATAAATTCTTGTTGTAAAACATTATTTTCGCCTCTCATTTGCAGCGTTACTTTATTTTTTAGAAAATCAAATTTTAAAATTCCAAAACTTTTTTCAGATACAACCTTACCTACTCTAAATTTATTTGGTTCACCTTTAAAACTACTATAAGAATGTGTTAAACCACTTGAAGTAAAATCTATAAGTGGATAAGATAGATCGTCTGTTTCCATTTTAGAAAACTCGGAAAGATGTCTGTCTCCTGAAAGAATAATTGTATTTTTAGCTTTAGTACTTTTAATAAGATTTACTAATTCATCACTTTCATGAGGCATATTTCCCCAACTTTCATAGCCATGTTCGGAAGATAAAAACTGAATACTACTTACTATAATATTAAATGACGCAGTAGAGTTTTGAAGCTCATTTGCTAACCACTCCCATTGTGTTTTTCCAAGCATGGTTCCTTCACCATAAACATTTGGCTTATACCTTTTTCTTGTTAAATCGTCAGGAGTAAGTGCAGTTCTAAAATATCGTGTGTCTAAAATTATAATTTTAACAACATCACTATTAATAATATACTCTTTGGCAAAATATACACCTTCATGTGCTCTTCTCTTATCGGTTTTATCTGTATCTATAAAATCTAAAAATAACTGTTGAGCTTCAACTTTTTTAGAATACTCTTTACCTCCATCATTTAATCCGTAATCATGATCGTCCCAAGTGCCAATTACTTCAACGTTTTTAATAAAATTAGCATACTCCGGATTTCTTTTTTGTTCCTGATAATTTTGCTTCATTACAGCCATATCTTCAGTATCAGCATATATTACATCACCTCCCCAAATCCAAACATCAGGTTTATTTTTTAATATTTCGTTCCATAAAACATTAGGTAAAACCTGATTATTACAGGAACCAAAGGCAATGACAAAATCATCTGAAACAACTTGATTACTTAATGTTTCATTGTGTTGTTTAGTATTGGTTTTACAAGAAGTAAATAATATAAAAAAGAAAAATATATATTTAAAATGGTTCATTTTATGAATTTTAATTTAATGCAAAATAGTTATTATTCAGTACTTAAAGTGCTCTAAAGTTATAAGTATTTAAAGTCATTCAAATATGAAAAATCGAGTTATTAACAGAATACATGGCTTAACCAACCATATTGAGCATAAGTTTTTTTACTAAAAAATCATAGAAAATTTCTAAAACGAAGCTATAAAGTTTAATTTTAGCTAAAAGCAATCACTCCTGCCTACCGTCAGGCAGGTTAGCGCATTCCAAATACTTTTTACTTTAGGCACTGAATAGTTACGCAAAATAGCTAATTAGTTGTTAAAAACAAGAGCTGGAAAAAGTAAAAAATTGTATCTTCGCTGCCGTATGACAAATAACGATATTAAAGAAATAAAACAATTACTGGAAACACCAAAACGTATTGTAATTGTACCACACAAAAATCCTGATGGTGACGCCATAGGTTCATCACTTGGTCTTTATCATTATTTGAAATCGAAAGATCATGACGTTGTGGTTATTGCTCCATCCGATTATCCTGATTTTTTAAAATGGATTCCCGGAGAAGACACTATCATTAAACATGAATTCGATACTGTTAAGGCAAATATTCTTATTGAAAATGCTGAACTTATTTTTACTTTAGATTTTAATGCTTTGGACAGGACAGGAAGTATGGAACCTAATCTAGTTGCAGCTAAAGGAATAAAAATAATGATAGATCACCACCAACTACCAGAAGACTATGCCAAATATGTGTATTCTGATGTTTCAATGTGTTCTACCAGTGAAATGATTTATCATTTTTTAGAAATGCTTGACGATGTAAAGGCAATTGGCAGTGCTATTGCCACAAGTTTATATGTAGGTATTATGACAGATACTGGATCGTTCAGTTTTAATGCTACAACAAGCACGACACATCGTGTTGTAGCAGACCTTATCGATAAAGGTGCCGATAATGCACAAATTCATGGTAATGTTTACGATACAAATACTTTTGACAGATTACAATTATTAGGTCGGGCACTAAACAATCTAAAAGTCATTCCTGAATATAATACATCTTACATTTCTTTATCTCAAAACGAATTAAATACATTCAACTTTAAAAAAGGAGATACCGAAGGTGTAGTAAATTATGCACTTTCTCTAAATAATGTAAATTTTGCAGTAATTTTTATTGAACACAAAAAAGAAGGTATCGTTAAAATTTCTTTCCGGTCAAAAGGTAATTTTGATGTGAATACTTTTGCACGCGATCATTTTAACGGTGGAGGACACTTAAACGCAGCTGGAGGACGTAGCGAATTAAGTTTAAAAGATACCCTTGAAAAGTTTATCAGTTTATTACCTAATTATAGTAAAGACCTCAATTCGTGAAGCAACTACAAACCATATTATTAGTTATATTTCTGTTTTTTGGGTGCAACCAACCTGAAGCACGACGACCAGTTTCAGTAAAAACGGGTTCGTTTATTGATAGATCTGTTGCACTCAACAAGACACTTAATAATGAGCAACACGAGCGTATTCAGCAAATAATTCAAAATAATCCTGATACAAAATTTATTGTTTCACCAAATGGCTTTTGGTACTATTACAATGTTGAAGTTGAAGGAGATTCTATAACACCGAAATTTGGTGACATTGTGAATTTTAATTACGATGTTACCGATTTTAACAACACTACTATTTACAGCCTAGAAGAACTGAAAATTCAAAATTATGCTATGGATCAAGAAGAATTATTCTCTGGTCTTCGGGAAGGTTTAAAACTAATGAAAGCTGGTGAAACCATTACGTTTTTATTTCCATCAGATAAAGCTTATGGTTATTATGGTGATGAAAATAAAATAGGTACAAATATTCCTATAATATGTAAAGTAACAATTAATAAAATAACTCAAAAACAAACCAATTAAAATGAACACTTTAAAACATGCAATGAAAATTCTTGTCCTAATTTTATTTATAAGTTTTAGCTCATGCAATGATAAATATCCCGATTTGGGCGATGGTCTTTATGCCGAATTTGTAACTAACAAAGGCACAATGATAGCAAGACTCTACTTCGAAAAAGCACCTGTAACTGTAGCGAATTTCGTGGCATTGGCCGAAGGAAAACATCCAATGGTTGACAGTATATATAAAGGAAAAAAATTCTATAACGGACTAATTTTTCATCGTGTTATGGATAAGTTTATGATTCAAGGAGGCGATCCAGATGCTTCAGGACGAGGTGGTCCAGGTTATAAATTTGGAGATGAGTTTGATAATACTCTAAAACACGATAAACCCGGAATTTTATCTATGGCAAACGGTGGAGCTAATTTAAATGGAAGTCAATTTTTTATAATGGAAGTACCTTACCCAAGCCTTGATGCGTTCGATTCTCAAGGCAATCTTAAAAATTGTGATAATCCAAGGGTGAGCTGTCATGCAGTTTTTGGTGAATTAGTTTTAGGCTTAAACATTCAAGACACTATTTCAAATGTTAAAATTGGACCTGGAAACAGACCAATTGAAGATGTTGTAATTGAAGAATTAAATATTATTCGTCAAGGCTTTGATGCACGTAACTTTGATGCTGTAAAAGTTTGGGAAACTGAATTACCTAAACTTGAAGAAAAGAAAAGACAACGTGAAGAAGAAGTTAGAAAAGAAGAAGAAGAAGCTCTAGAAGCGTTAAAAGCCAAAGCCGAAGTTGCTAAAGAAGCATTTATTAAAGAAAATGAAAGCTTAAAAGGAAGAGTAATGAATTTCTCTACTGGTTTGGTAATGATCTATACTAATGAGAGTAATGGCATAAAACCTACAGCTTCAGACAAAGTTTTAATCAATTATGCAGGTTATTTAGAAAATGGCGATTTATTTGACACGAGTTGGGCAGAAGTTGCAAAAAATAATGGAAAGTATGATGAAAGAAGAGATAAGGCAAATGGATATGCTCCATTTTCAATGATTTATAATGAAAGAGCAGGTTTAGTTTCTGGTTTTAGAGAAGCAATGCTTAATATGAACGTAGGCGATAAAGCTCGTGTATTTATCCCATCGTATTTAGGCTATGGTGCTACACCTAAAAGAGGAATCCCTGTAAATAGCAATTTAATTTTCGATTTAGAAATTGTTGGTATTGACAAGTAAAATCCCTCAATTACTATAAATAAAGCAGCTCTTCTAATAGCCATTCAGAAGAGTTGCTTTTTTATTTTCTTTCCATTTAATATCCCCTAAAAATAATTGATTTCTATTTTGCAAGACAATATCTATTTCTGCTTTCCCATCGGCAGA
>JADFSQ010000128.1 GCA_022560715.1 Bacteroidota bacterium | reverse complement strand
GCTGCAATTGCTACAATTAGTAAACCCAAAATATTCCAAGCAATAAGTAGTTTTTCAGAATTTGCTTTTTTGTACGAAAAATAAACAACAACAGGAGCTGAAAGACCTAATAAAATATCATAATTATAGCCTGAAAAGGTTGCCACCTCTGGAAATAGCCCTTTCAAAAACGTAAAATAGAATAACACTTCAATGACTGCCCTAAAACTTTGATAAGCAATAGGTAAACCGCTTGGTATAGCATGCAAAATTGTGCTATTCCTTTTCCTAAATAGAAATATTCCGGTGAAAATGAATAAAGGGGCTATAATTAATAAAGGAAATTTGGGAGGCATTGAAGCGTCTGAAAGGATGCCACTTTGAACCACCGCAAAGACATAAAGAAGCCATAAAGAAGCAACACTTAAAATCAAACCAAGTCTTTTTAACCTTGTTTTTTTATCAATGTTTATTTTTTTCATTGCTGAGTTGTAGCCCCATAATATTATTCCTAAAAGGATAGTAAATAAAAATCCCCAAGCTGTTTCTAACATAATATTCGTTTTAATCTATACATGTGGTTGTATATACAACCGTTTCATTATTTTTTACGCAATTAATTTTGAGGTTAATAAATCAAGTGAATTTTCCCCATTTTCCCCAAGCTTTTGTCGCGTTTCAATCATTGCCCTTTCCCAAGCGGGAATTACGCTTTCTAAAAGAGTTAAGCCTTCAACTGTCATTTCAATGAGTGGAAAGTTTTTATTTGAAATATACTTGCTTTCAAATAGCCGTTTCAAGTTGCGATTTACAGTAGACTTATCTAAAAATAAAAAATCAGATAAGCCTTTTTGATTGATATTTTTACCTTTTGAAAGGTAAAAAAGAATACTCAGTTGACTATTTGTAACGCCAAAAGCTTTTAGATGCTTTCTAAAGGTATTTGCAATTATTCTATTACACTTCATAATTTTCCCTGAGATACAGTCCAAAGGTTTGCAGTTTTCAATATTGGGGTATTCTAATATTTTATTCATAATGTAAAGTTACATAAAATTAGTTGTATATACAACTCAAACTAAATGAGCTTTGGTTTAATGTCTTGTTTTGGGTTTATTCAGTATTGTTGCTAACAATTATTCTATCAACTTCTATTTCTTTCAACATAAGTAATAATAGCTTTGGCTATATTTTTTCGTGTAGCCTTTTCAATACCTTCAAGTCCAGGAGTGGAGTTTATTTCTAAAATTAAAGGGCCACGATTAGATTGCAACATATCTACTCCGCAAACAGGAAGTTTTAAAGCACGAGCAGCTTTAATTGCTAATTTTAATTCTGCTTCATTGAGTTTAATATAATCAGCAGCGCCACCTCTATGAAGGTTAGATCGAAATTCACCTTCAACACCCTGACGTTTCATAGCTCCAATAACTTGTCCGTCAACAATCAAAGCTCTTAAATCTGCACCATTAGCTTCTTCTATATATTCTTGAATAATGACTCTGGCTTGCAATCCGTTAAAAGCTTCAAGAACAGATTGTGCTGCATTTTTAGTTTCAGCTAAAACCACACCAATTCCTTGAGTACCTTCCAGAAGTTTAATTACAACTGGAGTTCCGCCTACGTGTTCTAAAACTTCTTCTATATCTCTGGAATAATTTGTAAAAACTGTTTTTGGCATTCCTATTCCTGCTTTAGAAAGCCGTTGAAAACTGTGTAATTTATCTCTGGAACGTATAATTGCATCAGAAGTAACGGTTGTAAAAATATTCATCATCTCAAATTGTCGTACTACTGCACAACCATAAAAAGTTACTGAAGCACCAATTCTAGGAACAATGGCATCGACATAATCTAAATATCTGTCTTTATAATATATGGTAGGTTTTTCTCTTTCAATAATTAAATCACATTTTAAAGGATCAATCACTTCAATTAAATGACCACGTTGTTCGCCTTCCTCAACAAGTCTTGCAGTTGAATACAAATTAGCATTACGCGATAAGATAACAATGTTCATTAGTAATAAAGTACTTAAAGTGTCTAAAGTTTTTAAGTGCCTAAAGTTAATTTTCAACCTATAACTTTTTAACTTTAAATACTTGAGTGCACTTATTAGCTAATGCAATATACTAAAAAACCTAAAGGTTAAATTTTTACAATACTACAATTTGCTATACCTTTGAAAAGATGAGCAAATCCACATTAGACATACAAATAAAAACCTTACCAAATGCTCCAGGAGTATATCAGTTTTTTGATGTAGATGACAAAATATTATATGTTGGAAAAGCAAAAAATTTAAAGAAACGCGTAAGTTCTTATTTTACTAAAAAACACGAGAATGGCAAGACAAGAGTATTGGTTAAAAAAATTAATAGCATAAAACATATTGTTGTTGAGACTGAAACCGACGCTTTACTACTTGAAAATAATTTAATTAAGAAGTATAGACCAAGGTATAATGTTATGCTTAAGGACGACAAATCGTATCCTTGGATTTGCATAAAAAAGGAACGGTTTCCTAGAGTGTTTCAAACCCGACGTTTAATAAAAGATGGCTCGGAATATTTTGGACCTTATACGAGTGTCAGGACTGTTCATACATTATTAGATTTAATTAAAGGATTATATCCACTGCGAAATTGCAAATATGATTTAGCCGAAGATAAAATTGAAGCAAGAAAATATAAAGTATGTTTAGAATACCATTTAGGAAACTGTAAAGGTGCTTGTGAAGCTTTAGAAACTGAAACCGAATATGATAAGAGTATTAAAGCAATCAGGGAAATTTTAAAAGGAAACTTTAAAGACTCACTTTTGCAATTTAAAAATCAGATGAAACAATTTGCAAACAACATGCACTTTGAAGACGCTCAAAAAGTAAAAGAAAAGATAGAAATTCTTGAAAACTACCAGTCAAAATCTACAATTATTAATCCTAAAATTAGCAATGTAGATGTGTTTTCTATAGTGAGTGACGAAACTTATGCCTATATTAATTTCCTACAACTTTCGTATGGCTCTATTATTCGGTCTCATACTTTAGAATTAAAGAAAAAACTTGAAGAAACTGATAGTGAGTTGTTAACTTTGGCAATAACTGAAATCAGGCAACGTTTCAATTCTACGTCAAAAGAGATTTATGTGCCATTTAAATTATATTTGGGAGGCGATATAAAAATCACGATTCCAAAACTTGGAGATAAAAAGCACATCTTGGATTTGTCCATTCGTAATGCAAAATATTTTAGAATGGACAGGTTTAAACAAATTAAAATTACAGATCCCGATAGACACGCCAATAGAATTATGGCACAAATGAAAGTTGATTTGCGTTTAAGCGACGAACCTAGACATATAGAGTGTTTTGATAATTCTAACATTCAAGGAACGAATCCTGTTGCTGCATGTGTAGTCTTTAAAAACGGAAAACCAAGTAAGAAAGATTATCGTCATTTTAATATAAAAACAGTTGATGGTCCAGATGATTTTGCCTCGATGGAAGAAGTAGTATTAAGAAGATATAAGCGTTTGTTAGAAGAAGATAAACCGTTGCCACAGCTTATAATTATTGATGGCGGAAAAGGACAATTATCATCAGCTTTGAAAAGTTTAGACAAATTAAATTTAAGAGATAAAATTGCTATTATTGGAATCGCCAAACGTTTAGAAGAATTATTTTATCCGGATGATCCAATTCCATTATATTTAGACAAAAAAAGCGAAACGCTTAAAATTATTCAAAGATTAAGAAACGAAGCACATCGTTTTGGCATAGAACATCATAGAAATAAGCGCAGTAAAAATGCGTTGACTACCGAATTGGAAACCATTCCTGGAATTGGAGAAAAAACCATGATAGAGTTAATCAAAAAATTTAAATCTGCCAAACGCGTGTCTTATGCCAAATTAGATGAATTAGAAGACGTTATTGGAATCGCAAGAGCAGAAAAAATTTACAATTATTATAACAAACAATAAAGTGAACAAAATCTTTATAATCTTATTTTTATTTTTGGGTTGTGTGATGAGTGCACAACAAAAATCTAATCCCGATATTAAAGTTGGTTTAGTGTTAAGTGGTGGAGGTGCAAAAGGCTTAGCCCATATTGGTGTGCTTAAAATTATAGATAGTTTAGGTGTTAGAATAGATTATATTGCTGGTACAAGTATGGGAGCAGTTATTGGCTCATTATATGCTTCAGGATATTCTGGAAAACAAATAGACTCGATTTTTAAAAAAGTTGATTTTGATGATATAATTAGCGATAATCTCCCAAGAGCAGCTAAGACTTTTTATGAAAGAGAGAATGCAGAAAAATATGTTTTAACACTGCCTTTTGAAAAGTTTAAAATTAAATTACCTTCTGCCATTTCTTCTGGGCAAAATAACTATAATTTATTATCAAGATTAACATTACATGTTTGTGACATTGATGATTTTAGTAAGCTGCCCATTCCATTTTTTTGTATTGCCACAAATATAGAAACCGGAGAAGAGGTTATTTTGGATAAAGGTAATTTGGCTCAAGCAATTACAGCGAGTAGCGCATTTCCATCATTGTTTAAACCGGTAATTATTAACAATCAAATTTTAATAGATGGAGGTGTTGTAAACAATTACCCAATAAATAGGCTTAAAGCAAAAGGTGTGGATGTAATTATTGGTGTGGATGTACAAGACAATTTAGCGAACAGAAAAGATTTAACTTCTGCTACAGATATTATATTTCAAATCAATAATTTTAGATCTATAAAAGAAATGAAACTAAAATCTAAAAAAACAGATGTTTATATCAAACCAAATATTGATGATTTTTCGGTAGTTTCGTTTAGTAGAGGAGAAGAAATTGTTAAAAATGGAGAAAAAGCAGCACTACAAAATATTTCGTCATTAAAAGATATTGTAGCAAAACAAAGTTCTGAAAGGGAATATTTTAAAATAAGCCAAGTTCCAGATAGTCTTAAAATTAATAATATAATAATTAAAGGAAATAAAAATTACACACGATCATATATATTAGGAAAACTTAAAATAAAAGCGAATGAAAAAATAAGCTATAAACATTTTACTGATGGTGTCAATAATATCGTAGCTACTCATAATTTTGATAATTTCACTTACAAATTATCATCTGACAGTACTACAGAAGAGTTTGATTTATATATAGAAGTTGTCGAAAGTGAGATTACAACATTTTTAAAATTAGGAGTTCATTATGACGATTTATATAAAAGCGCTGTATTAATCAACGTCACCAAAAAAAGAGCGTTATTTAATAACGATATAGTTTCATTCGATTTCATTTTGGGAGATAATGTGAGATATAATTTTGATTATTTTATTGATAAAGGATTTTACTGGAGTATTGGTTTAAAATCAAGATATAATACCTTTAATAAAAATATTAATGCATCGTTAATTTTGGACGAAAATGAAATTATAACTACAGGATTAAATAAAATTGATGTAGAGTTAAGCGACCAAACGAATCAGTTTTATTTACAAACACTATTTAGAAAGGATTTTGCTTTAATACTGGGTGTAGAACATAAGCGCCTTAAAATAACTTCCGAAACCTTTATTGATAATAATACAACCGATGAAGAAACAACTTTTGAAAAAAGTGATTTTATCAGTTTGTATGGCAAGTTAAAATTTGATTCTTATGATAATATACATTTCCCAAAAAAGGGATTTCTATTTGAAGGAGATTTTCATTTATATCTATCGTCTTCAGATTTCAATAATAATTTTTCACAATTTTCAATAGCTAAAGCAAAACTTGGGTATGTATTTAGCGTATCTAACAAGTTAGCTGTAAATATTGGTTCTCAAGGAGGATTTAAAATTGGAGAAGATTCTAATAATTCTCTAAATTTTGCTTTAGGAGGCTATGGGAATAATTTTATAAACAATTTTATTTCGTTTTACGGTTACGATTATTTGTCAATTACGGGAAGCGGGTTTGTAAAAGGTATGATAGATATTGATTACGAAATATTTAAAAATCAACATTTAATTTTTTCTGCAAATTTCGCTAATGTTGGCGACGATATTTTTGATAATGGCAATTGGTTTTCTTCATTAGATTATACCGGATATGCCATTGGCTGCTCTACTGAAACATTTTTAGGACCAATTGAAATAAAATATTCCTGGACACCAGACACACGTAGCGGGCAATGGTTTTTTAATCTTGG
>JADFSQ010000127.1 GCA_022560715.1 Bacteroidota bacterium | reverse complement strand
ATGATGACTTTTTGCCAACCTCTGAAAAGCAATGGACACCAAAACGCTACAAAAAAAAGGTGAGGAAGTTAGGCTATACCATTTCGCAAATAGGTGCTGAAACATCTAACAATCTTCCTGTAATAATTGGCTTGGCCGAAGTTGAAAACAGATTGGTAGTTAATGATTTGATACATTCAAAATTTTTAAAGATTAAAAATTACGATATTGTACATTACGATTCTCCAGACGAAAGAGGGATTGATGTTGCGCTTATTTATAATAAAGATTTTTTTAAAGTAGAAAGCTCTGAAATATTCTCTGTAAACCTATTTTATGCAGATGGCGAAATAGATCACACTCGCGATATTCTTTTAGTTGAAGGTTTTTTGAATAAAGAAAAAATGTATGTGTTAGTTAATCATTGGCCATCGCGACGAGAAGGCGAAAAAGAAAGTGAAGCAAAACGGTTAACAGCATCAGCAAAAGTTATAGAGATTATAGCTTTAATAAAGCAGCGCGACACTAACCCAAAGATTATTGTTATGGGAGATTTTAATGATAATCCTTCAAATAAAAGTGTTAAACAGCTTGTTCGTTCTCAAGATTTATACAATCCTATGGAGACTCTTTTATCCTTTTCAAGAGGAAGTTTAAGTTTTAGGTATCAATGGAATATATTTGATCAGATTCTTTTTTCTACTAATTTTTTTGAATACAAAACTAATACTCATCATTTTTCTAAAGCCAATATTTTTGATGATGATTTTTTAAAACAGTTAAAAGGCAAATACAAAGGCACTCCTTTTAGAACTTATGTTGGGAGAAAGTATAAAGGTGGCTACAGCGATCATTTTCCTGTTTATATTCATTTGAAAAAAGGATAATGCTGTAAAATCAAAAAACCTGCTAAATAAAAAATTTAGCAGGTTTTATAAATTTTATAAGATGAATATTTTTTACATTCCTGTAACTTTAATATCATCAATATGGTATCTTGTTTCTGCACCTCCAGCTGCACCAAGATATTTAAATGCAATGTTTATATCGCCACTTAAACATGAAATATTTACATTCCTCGCTACAAAACTACCAAAGCCACCATCTCCAATTGGAATATCTACATCTAAAAAGATCCATTCTGTTGTTGTTGGATCTCCAGTATAATTTTCTGTAATAAAAACAGTCAATATTTGCCCTGTTTCGAAGTTAGCCGAAATGTTAAAGGTAAATTCTTCTTCAGTAGTACTGTCTAAATTAATTGCTGGTGTTACCAACCAAGCTTCCAATGGATTCTCTCCAGTACCGAAAGCAGATATTTTCATATATCTATCACCACTAAACGAGCTGTCTTCAAAACGCTCTCCACCACCATTTACGTTTACGTTGGTCCAACCAAGAGCATCTAACTGGCTTTCGTTGGTTATTGTTTGAAAGTCTTCGTTGAAAATTGTGACAGCAGAAGATGTTGCTCCTGTACATTCTAAAAACACGGGATCGCAACGCTCTGTATTATCAAAAACTATATCTGCAGTACTATTAATAACCAATACATTGGTGTCATCACCAAAATCTCTAGTAAAAATTGCTGTTACAGTTCCTTTATTTTGTGGTAATTGTACTGATTTAAAATCTGCAAACGTACTTGTTTGTAAAGCAATCGTGCCACTATCGTCACAGCTCTCCAATGTTCTGAATCCATCAAATTGGTCTGAAGCTTCTCCTGCATAAGTTAGTGCAATACTGTTTCTATGAATTTGCATATTTTCTAACTGAATTAAAGTGTTTTCATCAGCTTCAGTTAAATCGGCAACGGTTGTAAGTTTAGGTGTTATTGTCGCTACTTCAGAACTTCTAATAACAAAACTTAAATATTCGAAATCTTGAAGTTGTTCTAAAACATTTCCGTTTGCTTTTCCTAAAGTGTAAACGCCATTCTCTAGCCCAACAGCGAGACCATTAAGTTTTATATATACTTTTCTTCCAAACTCGTAAGTATCTGAAAGACTTCTTACATTTATCTCAACTTTTAAACCTTGTCTTGGATCGGAACCTGCATCGTTGGCATCTGGTGAATTTTGCACAATGATTTCTTCGAAAAAGTTTCCAGATTTATCACTAGATACTACATAACCTTCTATATAAAGAGGCACGTCGTTATCATCAAAAACACCTACTTCATCGCCATCTGCGACTGCGTCTAAATATCTGGATACAACTGCACTAAAAGTAGTTTTTTGCCCAAGTTCATCAATATTTGGCTCTTCTATTACAACATTAGGTATTCCAAAATCATCATCTTCTACGCAAGAAGTAATAAATAAGGTAAGCATAAGCACACCTAAAAAGGTTAAAATTTTATTTGCATTATTCATAATACTATTTTTTTTGGATATTATATTTTTCATATTTTTTTATTAAAATCTAAAATTAACGTTTACAAAATAGTTGGTACCTCTACCATACCAATATTTAGCCCCAAAAACAGGAGTGTCTAAGGCTTTATCGTCTCGCAATTGTCTGTAATTTGCGTTTCGACCTTGTTCGTATCCTCCAGTTCTATATTGAGTATCGAATACGTTTCCTATACTAGCAAAGAACCCAATATAGTACTCTCCAATTTTCCAGGATTTTCCTCCAATAAGGTTTACTACCATATAGTTATCAAACTTTTCTTGTCTAAGTAGTTCTCTAGCTAAATCAGGATCATAATCATTAAATGGCAAACCATCTGTATCTTTATAAAAATTAGAACTTCTGGTTAAAGGACCAATATCTACATAAGTATCATCAAAAAAGTTAGCAGTAGCACCAAACCACCAATAGTCTGGATCACGATATTCAAAGCCTACAGAGTATGCTTTTTGTGGTCCTCCTGCAAGTTTATAATTTTTAAATGTTACTTCTCCAAACTCAGCTGTTTGAGCATCTGCAGAAACATATAGATTTGGATTATTATCGTAAGTATATTGACCAAAAGATGCTGCTCCTTTTAACTTAATAGTAGGAGTTACTTGTGCTTCAATACCTAATTCTGCTCCAATATGTTTTTTATCGATGCCTTGTAACACTTCAGAAATAAACTCATTAGATAAAGTTAAATCATTTTCATCAACAAATCCACTAACACCATCAGCATAGTAAAACGATATTTCGTTTGCATCTTTTATTGTAGTATAAAATCCTGTTAGTTTTGCTTTTACAATTGGAGATCTAAAAATATAACTTGCATCAACAGACGTTATTTTTTCTTCAGTAATACCTTCTCCATCAATAATAGGAGTATCTGAAGCATTTACATTAATGATATCTTGGTTAGATCTTGAGTTAGTAAAGGTGTTTCGTATAGAAGGTGCTTTAGTTATGTAGCCAGCATTTATATCTATAATATGTTTTCCAGTAATTTTATATGTAAACCCAGCTTTAGTACCAATCCCTGTAAATTTTATTTTTTCTCCTTTTCCAAAGGAGTTGCCAGAATTAGCTTCATTGTCGTATAAACCTTCTCTTTGGTATTGTGTATTGGTAACACTCGCCGCTAAAAAGAAATCTACTTTATTATATTTAAATTGTGCTTGTGCGTAACCAGAGATTATATTGGCCGTTATAGTATAGTTATATCTAAATTTTTCTCCTACACCAGCAATTCGGTTTGGGTTCTGCAAATCGAATTGAAGCGCATCAAATCCATCTACATTCAAATATCCTGTTCCGCCAAGTAAGTCGATGATCTCTGCAAAATTTTTAGATTTTAAACTCTTATAATTTATAGAAGCATTTAATACTATATTCTCGTTTATTTCAGTATTTAGAATAGAGTTAATCGTGATTTGAGTGTCATCTACTCTATCTTCATACAACACGTATATAGAGTTTAACCCATTATTGGCATTTGAAATATTGGCTTCGTATAGTGAATTCCAATTTATTTGTCCATTATTAACAAATTCCTCTTGTGCTCCAAACGCAAATTCTGGATTGTCTGGAAAATTTCTTAATAAATAACTAGGTAATAATTGGTAATAGGCTCTACTCGGATTTGCGCCTCCTCCTTCAAAAGATTCTCTTCCATCGGAATCTACAAATCTAGTTCCACCATTATAATCTAAACGACTATTGCCTAAACTTCCAAATTGATAGGCAACATTGGTATTTAAGCTTGTTTTACTATTAATGGTCCAATAATGGTTTAACATAATAATAGGCTCTTCAACTTCTTTAATACGCGAATTGCGTTTTTCACCATTTTGCCATCCCCAATATTCGTTATATTTTATGTCCTTTAAATCGAAAACCTCTTGTGTGTTAGGTGACGATTTTCCCCTTCGGTTTGGTGCGTAAATGCCTGTTAAATTCAAGCTGTGCTTTTCGTTTATTTTCTTTTCTACTGAAGCAAAAAATGAGTTAGAATCGTACAAAGTAGCATCTTGATAGCCTTCATTTCCCCAACGTCTTCCTGCCGAAATTGTATAAGCCCAACCTCCTTCAACCTGTCCAGAAGCATAAGATACCATTAATCTGTTTGTATAACTCCTGTTAGAAGATGAATACGTTACACGACCACCAGGTCTTGCTTGAGAAGCTCTGACATTAATATTTGTTGAACCCAAAATGCCTCCAAAATTATAAGCAGAAGGCGTTAAGCCAGAAGTTAGTTCTTGGTTTCTTAACACATCGTTTAATCCTCCCCAATTACTCCATTGAGGTCTGCCGTTATAAACTTTATTCATTTCAATTCCATTTATTAAAAGGGAACCGTTATCAGAATCTAAGCCTCGAACTCTAAAAAATGAAGGGCTAAATTCGAAGGCAGCAGTTCGCTGAAATATATCTTTAGAAGAAGATAATAATCCTGAAATATTATCGGATGCACTTGTATCGTCGTCCAACTCATCGTCAGAAAGCGAAATAGTAAACAAATCGGAACCATCAGTAATATCGATATCTAATGTCATATCTGTAATATCCACCGTTTGGCCTTCATTAACCACTATTGGATATCTTTTGGTAGTAAATCCAGATTTAGATATTTTTAACACTTGCTCACCTAATGGTACATTATCAGAAAATATAAACTCTCCAAACGCATTTGTTTGAGTGGTTTGTTGTGTTTCTTCTATAGTTATGGTAACATCAGCAATCGGTTCTAAAGTAATGGCATCTTTTACACTTCCTTTTATAATAGTTTGCTGTGAATATGCTGTGAAAATTGAAAAAACTCCGAATAAAAAAATAAATAAACCTTTTTTCATACTTGAAAATATAATTAATTGTTTGTTTTCTCTTAAAAAAATTATTTAAGGGCATCAAATCTACATTATTTATTATTAATATTTACATTTGACATAAAATTTGATTATTTATTTTTTAACATAATATTTAAATTAAAAATCATTGGTGAGAAAAGAAAGACAATTGAAAAGAACATTACTGAAACAGGAAGCCAGGGAATATCCTTGAATATCTTCATTCCCTGTGTTCTGCGCTGCCATGCCTTTACTCCCAAAAACACAACCATAGTAAGGGCAATAACAATCCAGGCAGAAGTAGAGTCTGCAATCAAGAGTAGGGCTGCGCTTCCAAAAAACAGCGCCCAATATGCAGAACGCATAATAACATGCGTTCTCTGTATGTAGGGCTTTAGAACAATTAAAAAGGGGACAATAACAGCAAAAAGCAGTACCGTGCCCTCAAAAGGTATGCCCGCTGGAGTAAACCCCGGTTGACGCAGTAACAATGGAAGGAAAGAGAGATGCTCAAGGAAACCGAAAAGTGAGAAAAGACTAACAAGCAGTACAAGAGAAAGAGAGCCAAGAAAGATGCCTGTGAGGCGCATAATAGAACTTCTCTCTTGAAAGATCCCTGAGTTGGTAATCACAAGATATAGCCCTCCTAGAGCCAGCAACACAAATATGCCAGCTCCATGGGTATTAAAGAAAGATGCTTCACTATCAACTGATAAGGCAGCTGAGAGCAATGCCAGTAAATGAACGGCAGCAATAGGAAGGTGAACAGCACAAAGGCCGCCAGGGCGCCGAAGTAATCCGGCGCCATCACCAGGGGTGCGTTCAGCCGCAGGCGCAGCCCCAGCACCTCGTTGATGCGCAGCACGATGGGAATTTCCAGACCCACCAGCAGCCCCACCGCCGGGCTCAGGCCCCAGATCCACCAGGCCGCGGAGCCGGGCAGCCACCCGGCCAGCAGATAGATGGAAACCACGGAGACCATGGCG
>JADFSQ010000126.1 GCA_022560715.1 Bacteroidota bacterium | reverse complement strand
GAAACTTAATTTCCATAATAGCATAGTAGGCAATAAAAGTTCCAAAAATCAAAGTGTAACCAAAGAGTTGAAGTAAAAACTGGTCAGTCGTTTGGAAAAATAAATCAATTACCAGGCTAACTAAAAATGATAAAATTAACCAAACGACAAAGTCAATTATAAAATTCAGAAATCGGATTCCTGAACCGACAACGTTAGAATCAACTTTTTGTTTTTGTTCTTTTTCCGCTGTTGCCTTTTCCTTGATTTCCTCAAATTTGCTTGTATCTATATTTCGTTTTTCAATTTCCGATCCAGCAGCCTCAACAGCATTTGAATTATAACGATCTCTTTCGACAGTTACTATTTTAATTAATTCTTCGTCAGTCCGTTCAGACATTACTTGTTTAAACTCATTTTCCATTCAGTTCTTCGTTTGTCATTAATGAAAACTTGTATTATTTTTCTTTATTAACAAAACCAGTTTCAGTTAATACTTCAATTCTTACAGTATTTGCTTTTACATCTTCTTTAGTAAACCAAGCGTCACGAAGTTCTTTTTTAGAAAACAATTCTAATTGGTCGCCATTGTGTGGTGAATCTTTTTGTGTAGAATTCCCATAACTTAAGAGTACTTTTGCTCTAACCTGTTCACCGAATTCTATAACGCCAACCCAAGAATCGCCACCACCAACATACATATTATTTTCGTCTGCTCTTGCAGGCCATGCGACTCTAAAAACTCCCATTGAGCCATCTATACCATTTGCCGGAAGATTTTTGCCGTTATAAACAATTCTGTAATAATCTCCCCAAGGCACATCTAACTTACCATATTTAGTTTCCATTTCGGTGGCAGCCTGTTCTAAAAGCCTTACTGCTCTTTCAGGATCTGCAATTCCATCAGGTGTTGTATTCGGTTTTTCTAAACTCCAAGGTTCTGTGTAATTTGCTTTGTTCCACACATTGAATTTTTTTGCCCATTTGTAGAATAAAAGCATGCCTTTACTATCTGCATTTGCTTCTCGATCCCAATTTTCTAAAACAGTTTTTGCTTCTTTTGCTTTTTCTGAATCGGAAGCGTCTATAGCTTTAAATAAATCATCGAGAATACGGTCGGCAAACTCCAATCGTGTAGAAAGTTTGTAATCAACAAGTTCGTCAAACGTAATTGAGTCGTCTTCAAGCAACATTCTTGCGGAACGTTGCGGACGAAAACTCATACGAATAGGCGACATATACGCTGGATAATCTTCAGGATGCAATGTAATAGGAATAGTGCTTGTCCAAGGCGGATCGTTGGCGTTTTGCAACCAACCCACTTCTGGGTTTTTAATTCTTGGCAAATCGGAATACGAATGTACTTCTGTCCACACATCTGCCGATTTTCCTCCTGGAATAATTCTGTCCCAATAAGCCCAATCTCCTGAGCTTCGCTTTGGTACGAGTCCATTAAACAAATAAAATATATTGCCTTCTTTATCGGCATACATCACATTCCAAAATGGAATTTCAGCCATTTGCAAAGCCGTTTCAAATTCTTCAAAATTGTTGCTTAATATCATGTGCCACCATTGTAAAAAAGCATTTGGTTTGTCTAAACCAACCATGCGAAGTGCTAATACTTTCTCTTCAGTTTTGTTCACTACAGGACCATGAACCGTTCTTAAAATCGGAATCTCTTGGTCAACCATAGTGCTGTCATTTATTTTTATTTTAATGGTTTTAGATGAGGTTTCAAAATCTTTACGCTCTCCATCTAAAAGATAACCACCATCTTTCAATTCTAACTCATAAGTATCAGCATTATCAATAGGATTGTTAGTATGACTCCAACCAAGATTATCGTTAAATCCTATCGAAATTCCAGGTAAGCCAACCAAAGTAACTCCATACATATTTTTGTCACCTAATCTGAGGTGAGATTCAAAAAATAGAAATTCTTTCCACCAAGGTAAATGTGGATTTTGAACCAACATTGCATTTCCTGAAGCTGATTTTTTTGGTGCAATAGCATAAGCATTTGAACCCAAATCTGGCCATTGTTGTACTCTTCCCAAATCGCCACCAGCAATAAAACGTGTAAAAATAACATACATGCTATGCATGTTTATATCATTTGTGGTTATTGGCAACACGACTTTATTTTTGTCGGCAATAGCTTCTGGATGTGCTTCTGCATAACTGTTTAACCCTCTTACAAAAGCTTTATAGATGTTTTTTTGTTCAGGGTCTTGCGTTTCTCCCCAAACTTCAGCAAGTTCTTCAAAGCCTAAAGTGTGGATTAGCATATCGTTTTGTACATGATCTTTTCCCCAATATTCAGCAGCTCGACCACGAGAGTTTCCATAGAGTTCTAAAATAGTGTTTGCATGATTGTGCATTTGTGCCCATCCTTGAGCAAAGAAAAGCCCGTCGGTATTGTCAGCAGTTATATGAGGGACTCCCCAACTATCCCAGGCAATTTGGGTGCTTTGTTTTTCTTGAGGAGAACAGGAAAAACTTAAAAAAATTAAAGTGCTTAACAGGAGTGCAAATGGTTTAGTCATGTAGATAGATTTTATGAATTTTCGGCAAGGTAATAAATAAAAAATTTATGCTTTTGAGTATTTATATTCAATTAATAGAACCACAATTATACCAAATAAATAAGCTAAGAGATCGTTAATATCAAAGGTACTTCCCAAAATTAATTTTAAGGCTTTGTTGTTTTCAATATGAAGCCATTGCAATATATGGGTTAGTTGTAAAAACTCTATGCCAAAGGAAACAATAAGCACAGTTATAGCTATATATATTGGTTTTGCTTTTACAAAGCTTTTAATAAGACAATACAACATAATTACTACGAGAACATCACCAAAAGTATGGCGTATAAAACCTTCTTTTATAAAGAATGCAATACATGCTTCAATGATAAACAGGATTAGAAACCTAAAGAAATACGTTTTGTTGAATTTAATCATTTTTTAAGTAAAGCTTCTAAATCAATTGGTTTTCCATTAAGAATAACAGTTTTACCACCTTTTAAATTTTTAATATCGTCTAACGGATTTTTATCTAGAATTAAAATATTGGCTTTAAAACCAGTTTCAATCTTACCAAATTTTAATCCAAAAGCGTCATTAAAATTTGAGGTTGAGGCTGCCAACACTTCTCTGTTTGTTAAACCAATGTGTGATAAGACTTCCAATTCCTGGTGTAAAGAAATTCCTGGCATTGTTCCCCAGACATCAGTACCACTTCCCGAAATATAATGTGCTCCGTTTTTATAATAAATTTTTTCAATCATAAGTTCGTTAAAGCCCAATTTTTGATAAGCTGCCAATTCTTCAGGAGGATAGTTGTGTTTCCCCGTTATTTTATCTGCTGGGCGATTAATGTCCTTAATGTCAATTATGGATGCTACTTTTTCGTTCCAAGGGTTCTTACTAAAAGGCATATCGATGTACAATAATCCAAAAGTTGGCATAATGTACGAATTGGAGTTTCCCAAATTTTTGGCGTGTTGCAGTAAGGCTTCATTTTCAGCTTTAAGATTTGTAAGGTATTGGTAATAACGCCATTTTGGGCTTCCTAAATCGTTGCTAAAAGGTTGTTCGGCAACTTTTAAAGCCATCGAATCTGGAGCAATATCAAGCGAATAGCGAGTAGTATGAACAAAAGCATCCACACCTAAATCCATTCCTTTTTTGTAGGATGTAAAGCCGAGTTCGCCAATAGTTCCCATTCCTAATTTTTTGGCTTCGTTGTGCGCTAATTCGAGTTGTGAAGGAGTGAGTTTATACATCATTAACAAAATCTCAACATTGTTGTTATGATGCTTTTGAATTGTATCTAAAATTTGCTGATTTGTAACAGGTTCACCACCAACTGATTCTAACATGTGCACGTTTGGTGATGGATTTGCATCGTGATAAAACTTTCCTCTACAAAAACTTTCAACACCAATAACATCAGTAATTCCCATATATAAAAAGGCATTGGCATAATTCTGATTGTTTATTATGGCAAATCCGTCGGTTAAACCAGGCATAATATATTTTCCTAAAGCATCAATAACATTGTCTTGAGCATCAGAAATTGAAGCCGCATCCACAATTTTAAATATGGTATCTGCTTTAATAATAATAGCTTTATCAGTAAGGTCATTAAAAGATGTACCATTGTTGGAGACATCTATAATTGTTCCGCCTTTAATAATTAAAGCATCATCAAAGGTTTGTTTTGTGGAGCAAGACAACAAAAGCATAATGCTTAAAAGAGTGAAGAATACTTTTATATTATTCATTTTGTAAATTTTTAAAAGGAAAAATTTTGATTTTATACGAAGTTAATTGATTTTACTTTAAATTTATAATTTAATATTAATACTATTGAAACCAGTAGAAGAATACTTATTTAATCAGAGAGAACCTTATCAATCCATCATGTTGTATGTAAGGCGTGTAATTTTAAAAACCTTGCCTAATGTGGAGGAGAAGTATAATTATGGTATTCCGTTTTATCACCATAACAAAAAACCAATGTGTTATTTGAATATTTTAAAAGGGACCAATTTTGTTGATGTTGCTTTTGTACAAGGTGTGTTTTTAGAAGATGCATTTCCAGTGTTAAAAAATTATAACAAACGTAAACAAGTGCGTTCGTTGCAAGTAAAAAGCTTGGAAGATTTTGATGAAAGGTTATTTGTTGAACTCTTAAAAGAAGCAGCAAAGGTATTAGACAAAAGTAAAAAAGCGTGGAATCCTTAACTTAAGCTATTTACAGTTTTTCTAATAGCGACTAAATTGGTCAGCAATTTTTCTAAATAATCTAAATGCAACATATTTGCGCCATCACTTTTGGCATTTGCTGGATCAAAATGTGTTTCTATAAATAAACCATCCACATTATTTACAATTCCTGCTCTGGCAATAGTTTCAATCATATCTGGACGACCACCTGTAACTCCACTACTTTGATTTGGCTGTTGTAGAGAATGCGTTATATCGAGCACAACTGGAGCATATTTGCGCATGGTTGGAATGCCTCTAAAATCTACTATCATATCTTGGTAGCCAAACATAGTGCCACGATCAGTAATCCAAGCCTTTTCATTGCCAGAATCTTTTACTTTTTGAACTGCGTGCTGCATAGCTTCAGGACTCATAAATTGCCCTTTTTTAAGGTTTACTACTTTTCCTGTTTTTGCAGCAGCCACAACCAAATCGGTTTGGCGAACCAAAAAAGCCGGAATTTGTAAAACATCTACATATTGAGCTGCTAAAGTAGCATCAGAGACTTGATGAATATCTGTAACAGTTGGAACATCAAAAGTTTTCGAAACTTTTTGGAGGATTTTCAAGGCTTTTTCGTCTCCAATACCTGTAAAACTATCAATTCTGCTTCTATTTGCTTTTTTAAAGCTTCCTTTAAAGATATAAGGAATTTCAAGTTTGCTGGTAATACTAACTACTTTTTCGGCAATGCGAAGTGCCATATCTTCACTTTCAATAGCACAAGGTCCAGCTAAAAGAAAGAAGTTATTAGAATTAATATGTTTTATCTTCGGAATATCTTGAAGGTTCATCAATTGTTAATTTAAGGTACAAAGTTACACAAATGCCTGTCATTACTCACTATTTTTTATTAGTTGTAAGCGAGGTAATTAATCATAAAATATAACGTAACTTTGCACGCTCAAAATAAAGCGTCATTATGGCTAATATAAAAAACATTGCAATTATTGCACATGTAGATCATGGTAAAACAACTTTGGTAGATAAAATAATGTACCATTGTCAGTTATTTCGTGATAATCAAAACGCCGGAGAATTCATTCTTGATAGTAACGAATTGGAACGTGAACGTGGTATTACAATTACTTCTAAAAATGTTTCTGTTGTTTATAAAAATACAAAAATCAATATTATTGATACACCTGGACATGCCGATTTTGGTGGCGAAGTTGAGCGTGTACTTAATATGGCTGATGGTGTTTTATTATTAGTTGATGCTTTTGAAGGTCCAATGCCACAAACACGATTTGTACTGCAAAAAGCTTTAGATTTAGGTTTAAAACCTTGCGTGGTTATTAATAAAGTTGATAAAGAAAATTGTACTCCTGAAGAAGTTCACGAAGCTGTTTTCGATTTAATGTTCGAGCTTGGTGCCGAAGAGTGGCAATTGGACTTTCCAGTCGTTTATGGTTCTGCAAAACACAATTGGATGAGTGAAGATTGGCAACATCCAACTACTAATATAGAACCACTTTTAGATATGGTTATTGAG
>JADFSQ010000125.1 GCA_022560715.1 Bacteroidota bacterium | reverse complement strand
TAATTAATAATAGACTGAGTTTGCTTGTAAAACGTGTGTAAATTCCTAAAGTAGCTGCTAAGAGACTTGACAATATTAGAAATTTGAAGGCCAGCATGGATTGGGGTGTAAATAATAAATCGTAAAATTGCCAGGAAACATATTGCATCACACCGGGTGGGTGCATAATTTCAACAGGGAGATTTCCGAGTGTACGAAATGACGTAAAAAGAATATTGATAAAAAAAGTGGCAAATACAGTGATACGAATACAGGCTAACGTTTTTGCATAGCGCTCAATGGAAGAATTCAAAGCTTGACCTCCCATTGTTGGCCTGGAATTTTATAATTTGTATATGATTTTCCCGGCCATTTGTACTGTTTAAGTATAATAGATTTTAATTTATATTTTGTTTTTATTCCCGAATGATTATTGTAGGACTCGCCCCAGCTTTTTAAAAGATTGGGTATTCGTTCTCCAAGGTAAAGATTTTTGTTTTCTGATTCTCTTTGAACAAGCAGTCGAACATTGTTTGGATGAGGTGATTTAATCTTTAGACTTCGGTTACCAACTGTATAATAAACCATCATATGATTGCGTCCAGCGAGAGTATCAGTAATTTTAATGGCAGGAATCTCTATTATTTCTCCTTTTGTTGTATTAAATTTTGCGTATAAACCGTCTTGCATTGTTTTAATTTTGATTGCAAATATAATAATGATTTACGATTTATGAATTATGAGTTACGAATTATGATTTTTGATTTACGATTTGCAGTTTTCTCTTAAAAGTTTAATTAGTTTTGCTCAAAATAAATTGTATGAAATTTTCTTTTGATAAGATTTTAGCAGCTTTCGGAAACATTCGTGCTATGGAACGAACACATGTAGATAATTATACCGAAGATATTATTAAATCATTAAAAGACGAAGCCTTTGCCATTTCTAATGAAAATGTTATGTTATTAGCAGTTAAAGAACTTGGTGGTTTTTATTATTTAAAAACGATTGTCGTCGGTGCTTTTAAAATAAAGACTATTAAAGGAGCTACGCTTATGATTATCGGGAATGAATTTGAATTGAAATTAAAAACTGATATGGATGAATTTGAATCTGAATATTCAAATATTTCAAATCGATATATTACACGAATTGATTTTCAAATTGAGGAAAATGAGGTTTCGAAAATTGATAAATCAATAATAAATACGCTTGAGTTAAAAGCAAAAAAACATCAGATTTTATTTAAAACTTTTTAGAGATGAGTACTGTATACTGCTCCCGATAACTATCGGGACTGAAAACTGTGGACTGAAGGGAAACTAGATACTAATTCGCCACTTCACTTATAAATTTTATACGATATAATCGAAGTTCTTCATCGTCATAATCGCCTTCAAACTCTTCAATGGCATCATCTATTTTATCGGTTTCAGCTTCCATAAAATAGTCGTGAATCTCTTCTTGTTGGTCTTCGTCAAGAATCTCATCAATCCAATACGATATGTTAAGTTTAGTACCTGAAAAAACAATAGCTTCCATTTCCTTAATAAAGTCTGGCATTTCCATGCCTTTAGCTGCAGTAATATCGTCTAAAGGTAATTTTCTATCAATATTTTGAATGATATACAGCTTTAATGCAGAATTTGAACCCGTAGATTTAACAACCATATCCTGAACGCGTTCAATCTCGTTTTCTTCAACATAATCACTTATAAGTTCTACAAAATCTATTCCATATTTTTTTGCTTTTCCATCTCCAACGCCATGAACATTTGCAAGTTCCTCTAAAGTAATAGGATATTTAAGCGTCATATCTTCTAATGAAGGGTCTTGAAAAATTACAAATGGAGGCACACCTAAGCGTTTTGCATTTTGCTTTCGTAAATCCTTGAGCATTATCATTAAATTTTGGTCTGCTGCAATACCACCACCTTTGACGTTAGTTATAATACTGTCGTCACTCTCTTGATCGAACACATGATCTTCGGTCATCATAAACGACGAAGGATTTTCTAAAAAGGCTTTGCCAGCATCTTTCATTTTTAAAACGCCATAGGTTTCTATATCTTTTTTTAAGAAGTCCACTACTAAAACCTGACGAATTAATGCCATCCAAAATTTGTCACTTTTATCATTTCCAATCCCAAAAAAAGGTTGTGTATCGGTTTTATGAGATTTAATTAGTGCATTTTCTTTTCCGATAATAACATTAACTAAATCTTTACTTTTATAGGTTTCGTTTGTTTTTGAAACAACATCAATTAAAATACTTACTTCATCTTTAGCTTCAACTTGCTTTTTAGGATTGCGCATATTGTCATCCATATCACCACCTTCTCCAGTTTCGTTATCGAACTCTTCACCAAAATAATGCAAAATAAATTTCCGTCGGGACATGGATGTTTCGGCAAATGCAACAACCTCTTGTAGTAATGCATGACCGATTTCTTGTTCGGCTACTGGTTTTCCAGACATAAACTTTTCAAGTTTTTCTATATCCTTATACGCATAGTATGCCAAACAATGACCTTCGCCTCCATCACGACCTGCACGACCTGTTTCTTGATAATAGCTTTCGATACTTTTAGGGATATCGTGATGAATCACAAAACGCACATCTGGTTTGTCTATTCCCATTCCGAAAGCAATAGTTGCCACAACAATATCGGCATCTTCCATTAAAAACATATCTTGATGCCTTACTCTGGTTTTAGCATCTAACCCTGCATGATATGGCACAGCCTTGATACCATTTACCTGAAGTACTTGTGCTAATTCTTCAACTCGTTTTCTGCTTAAGCAATATATAATTCCTGATTTCCCATCATTTTGTTTAACAAACCGAATAATATCTGCATCAACATTTTTAGTTTTAGGTCGTACTTCATAATATAAATTTGGTCTGTTGAATGATGCTTTAAAAGTTTTTGCATCTGTAATTCCTAAATTTTTTAAAATATCTTCTTGAACTTTTGGTGTTGCAGTAGCTGTTAAGCCAATCATTGGAATATTATCACCAATACGTTTAATAATATGTCGAAGATTTCTATATTCTGGTCTAAAATCGTGTCCCCATTCACTAATACAATGTGCTTCGTCTATTGCCATGAATGAAATTTTTTGAGATTTTAAAAACTCGACATTCTCTTCTTTTGTGAGCGATTCTGGTGCTACATAGAGTAGTTTAGTAATTCCGTCAACTATATCTTGTTTTACTTTTTTTACTTCTGTTTTGTTGAGTGATGAATTTAAAACATGAGCAATACCATCTTCTTTAGACACTCCTCTAATGGCATCAACTTGGTTTTTCATTAAAGCAATTAAAGGAGAAACAACTATTGCTGTTCCTTCTTTCATTAGTGCAGGTAATTGATAACATAGTGATTTACCGCCTCCAGTAGGCATAATAACAAAAGTATTATTATTAGCCATAACACTTTTAATTACCTCTTCCTGCAAACCTTTAAAAGTATCAAAGCCAAAATACGTTTTTAACGCTTCTTGCAATCCCATTTCACTTGTAATCATTAATCCCTTAATTAGTCATTTTAGTTGTACTTAAAGTTACAAAAAAAAAATAATTATCCAATTTCTACCGTATTAATTAAACTTCCATTATTATTTTTTGTTTTTTTGTAGAATCTTTTAAAGATAGTAAAATCTTTAAAGCCATCAAACCATAAATTACAAATTTTGAATAATATAGATTCTATTCTTAAAATTGCAAAAAACACTATCAATTTGGAAAGCAAGGCTATTGCTAATCTCTCAAATTTATTAAATGAAGATTTTGCAAATGCTACACAACTTATTTATAATTCCAAAGGCAGGGTAATTATTACTGGTATTGGAAAAAGTGCTATTATAGCAAATAAGATTGTTGCGACTTTAAATTCTACAGGAACACCTGCAATTTTTATGCATGCGGCAGATGCCATTCATGGCGATTTAGGTTTAATTCTAGAAGACGATGTAGTTATTTGTATATCTAAAAGTGGAGACACTCCCGAAATTAAAGTTTTAGTGCCACTTATAAAAAATGGTCCAAATAAGATGATTGCAATTACAGGAAACCCAGATTCATTTCTTGGGCAGCAAGCAGATTTTGTTTTAAACACTTATGTGGAAAAAGAAGCTTGTACAAATAATCTGGCACCAACTACAAGTACAACAGCACAATTGGTTATTGGAGATGCTTTAGCAGTTTGTTTGTTAGAATTACGGGGTTTTTCAAGTCATGATTTTGCTAAATATCATCCTGGTGGTGCTCTGGGAAAAAAATTATATTTAAGAGTTCAGGACTTGTCTTCTGTAAACCAAAAACCAAAAGTTTTGTTAGACACTAATATTAAACAGGTAATTATAGAGATTTCTGAAAAAATGCTTGGTGTAACTGCTGTAGTAGATAATGGCAAAATTATTGGCATTATCACAGATGGCGATTTACGCCGTATGTTAAGCAAGACCGATGATTTTACCAATCTTACCGCTAAAGATATTATGAGTGCAAAACCCAAAACTATTGAAGCTGATGCAATGGCTGTTGAAGCAATGGAACTTATGGAAGAATATGGTATTACTCAATTGCTTGTTGAAGAAAAAGGGAATTATGCAGGTGTTGTACACTTACATGATTTAATAAAAGAAGGTATTTTATAATGACAAAAAAGAACATTAATGAAATGTCTTTTCTCGACCATCTTGAAGAATTGAGATGGCATCTTATACGATCAACATTAGCAATTCTAATTACTGGAAGTATCGCATTTGTATTCAGCAGATTTATTTTTGATGTCATTATTTTTGGTCCCTTAAAAATGAGTTTTCCTACTTACTCTTTTTTGTGTAAAGCTGCCAATTATATTGGTGTAGAAACTAGTTTTTGTGGTGAATCGTTACCGATGATTATTCAAAGCCGAACTATGGCTGGACAATTTTCTGCCGATATCTGGACCTCAATTATGGCTGGTTTTATTATTTCATTTCCCTATGTAATTTATCAATTTTGGAAATTTATCAGTCCTGGGCTTCACCAAAATGAGCGCAAACATTCTCGTGGGTTTATAATCATTTCGTCGTTTTTATTTTTTCTGGGTGTATTGTTTGGGTACTATATAATATGTCCTTTATCCATTAATTTTTTAGCCAATTATAATATTTCTGATGTCGTAGACAATCAAATAGATATTGGTTCTTATATTGGATTAGTAAGAGCGTCCGTTTTAGCATCTGGTTTAATATTTGAACTTCCTATAATAATTTACTTTTTAACTAAAATAGGATTGGTAACGCCTGAATTCTTAAAGAAATATCGTAAATATGCTTTAGTTTTAGTGTTAATATTATCTGCTATAATTACACCACCAGATATTGCAAGTCAGATAATTGTAGCCATACCAATATTAATATTATACCAAGTGAGTATCTATATTTCAAAAGTTGTAATCAGAAATCAAAAAAGAAAGGAAAAACAACATGCATAGTCTAGTAAAAGAAATTAATGAGTACTGGTCGTGTTTGAAACCAATAATTAAATAAAAATTACGTTATTGCAAATATGATTTTAAGAGCTGATAATTTAATGAAGTCCTATAGTGGACGAAAAGTTGTGAAAGATGTTTCGTTGGAAGTAAATCAAGGTGAAATTGTTGGACTTCTTGGTCCGAATGGTGCAGGAAAAACAACATGCTTTTATATGATTGTTGGGCTTATAAAACCAAATGGAGGTAAAATTTTTCTCGATAATAACGAGATTACCAAATATCCAATGTACAAGCGTGCACAAAATGGTATTGGATATCTTGCACAAGAAGCTTCTGTTTTCAGAAAATTAAGCGTTGAAGACAATATTTTAAGCGTGTTACAAATGACCAAATTGAGCAAAAAAGAGCAAATCGATAAAATGGAATCTCTTATCGAAGAATTTGGATTAGGTCATATACGCAAAAATAGAGGCGATTTACTTTCTGGTGGTGAGCGTCGTCGCACCGAAATTGCTCGTGCTTTGGCCACAGACCCAAATTTTATTTTATTAGACGAACCCTTTGCTGGAGTTGATCCCGTTGCTGTTGAAGACATCCAACGCATTGTAGCAAAACTTACAAAAAAGAATATTGGGATATTAATAACTGACCACAATGTACAGGAAACCCTTGCCATTACAGACAGAACGTATTTAATGTTTGAAGGAAGCATACTAAAAGCAGGAAAACCTGAAGAACTTGCCGAAGACGAAATGGTACGTAAAGTGTATTTAGGACAAAATTTC
>JADFSQ010000124.1 GCA_022560715.1 Bacteroidota bacterium | reverse complement strand
TCCTTTTGACAATGTGTTATTGAATTGTATTAACAACTCCGGAATATTGTTTTCTAATATTAAATCGGTACTTGTAAAATAGGTTTCGTAATCCAGTACATTTAAATTTTCGGTTACTGCCTGTCGCGTTAATTTTTTACCCGAAAAACTTACTACACGATCAAAAATTGAAAGTGCATCACGCATGGCACCATCTGCTTTTTGAGCGATAATATGCAAAGCATCATCGTCGGCAGTAATGCCTTGTTCTTTTGCGATGTACTTTAAATACTCTTTAGTATCCTTAACCGTAATGCGTTTAAAATCGAAAATCTGGCAGCGCGATAAAATTGTGGGTATAATTTTGTGTTTTTCTGTTGTAGCGAGAATAAAAATACAGTGTTTTGGTGGCTCTTCCAGTGTTTTTAAAAAGGCATTAAATGCCGATTGAGACAGCATGTGTACTTCATCAATAATATACACTTTATATTTTCCAACTTGTGGCGGAATGCGAACCTGATCAGTTAAATTTCTTATATCATCTACCGAATTATTGGAGGCAGCATCTAACTCAAAAATATTAAAGGCATAATCTTCATCTTGTATTTCGTCTCCATTTTGATTGATCATTTTAGCCAAAATACGAGCACAAGTCGTTTTTCCAACGCCACGCGGACCTGTAAATAATAAGGCTTGCGCGAGATGATTATTTTCTATGGCACTTTGCAAGGTATTGGTAATAGCCTTTTGCCCAATAACATCGCTAAATGTTTGTGGTCTGTATTTTCTGGCAGATACTATAAAGTGTTCCAATTTATGCTGAATTTATTTCAGCATCTTTCGATGCCATTAAAATGAATAATACCGATTTAACTTTATAATGTCGCATTCTATTGTTTATTTTTCGCAATATCTTTGTAAAAATATTTTACCATAACAAAGGCTATTCTAAAATATTTTTTCTTCAATCTTGCAAAAAATAATTCAATATAATTATACAACATTGTAAAATTAAATTTGGTATAACAAAGTTAAAAAATCAATTTAGAATTCAGAATTCAGAATTCAGAATTTGGCTTGAGTTATTAACAATTCAGAATTCATAATTTTGAATTAGTTTATTGTAATTTTGTCGTTAAGTAAATTGCCTTATCGCTCTTGTGCTGTCCCGATAATTATCGGGATTATTTCAGCACTTGGGAGGAAAGTCCGAACACCATAGTGCAACATAGTGGTTAACGGCCACCAATCGTGAGATTAGGAAAAGTGCAACAGAAAGAATGTACAGGTTAAGCTGTAGTGAAATCAGGTAAACTCTATGTGGTGCAATGCCATGTAAACCAGCGTTGAGGGTTGCACGCTCGATGTTGGAGGGTAGGCAGCTAAAGTTTGCTGGTAACAGTAAACGTAGATAAATGATAAGGAATTTTTGTTTTCGTTTTTGAAGAGATTTTGAAACGAGTTCAGAATAAACAGAATTCGGCTTATAGATTTGCTTATAAAAACATGAGAGCGGCAACTTGCCGCTCTCATTGTTAAAGTTGGTTAGTTTGAATATTATTCTTTGCTTTCTTCTGCTTCAGTTGTATCTTGTGCTTCAGCTTCAGAGATAGTTTTTGTAGCAGCCATTGCATTAAACTCAGCACTTAAAGAAGTACCATCATAGTAAATATATTCTTCACTTGCTTTTCCATCAATAAACTGTACTGTTATGTGTATTGGAATGGAAAGCTGTTTTCCATTGTGCTTAAATGTACAGCTCCATTGCCCCCAAAAATTAACCCATGTTTCATTATCATCATCAATTATCATTTCAACAAATTGACCTTTTTCAGCAAAACCATATGTAGAAAGTGCAGATGTAATTTCTTGAAGGTCTGTTATACGTTGGTCAACAGTTATACTATCTTTTGAATTCACATATATTTCACCGTCATTTGTATAAAAAGATTTAAAGGCATCCCAATCTTGGTTTTCTAAAGCAGAAATAGCAGATTTTAAAGCATCAATTTCAGCAGAAGATGAGAAATAACGCTGTTCTTGCTGGCAAGCAGCAAATAGGATAATTGTAAATCCTAATAAAATTAATTTTTTCATAAGTGTTATTATTTTAGTAATTAATATTAAAATTAACCATAATAAAGCATGAAAAAATAAATTTAGGGCAAGCAAATAAACTGCAAATTAAAATACAAGGAAGAGAGTTGGTGCTTAATTTAGAGTTCTAAAATACTGAAAAAAAAGGAATTAAAAAAACAATTGGTAAAAGATTAAGCCTGCTTCTTTTTAAAAAAACTAAACACATTGCCTCCATAGTGTTTGGAATAACTATAGTTTTCCAAATGAGATAATTTAGTATGTTTGGAATGTTCTACTATTAAAAGTCCGTTTTCTTCTAATAAATTATTTTGAAATATTAATGTTGGAATTTTTGAAAACTGCTCGATTGAGAACGCATAAGGAGGATCGGCAAAGATTACGGTTGCCTTTAGTTTTGTTTTTTCTAAAAACTTAAACACATCGCTTTTAAAGGTTTGAATCGGCATTTCAAAATCTTCAGTAGTTTTATTAATAAATTTTATACAACCATAATCTCGATCGACAGCTGTGATTTGTTTCGTGCCTCTTGACGCAAATTCATAACTTATACTTCCTGTACCTGCAAATAAATCGATTACGGATATGTCATCAAAATAAAATAAATTATTCAAAATATTAAACAAGGCTTCTTTCGCCATATCTGTTGTTGGACGAAGAGGTAGTTTTTTTGGAGCAGTTATTCTTCGGCCTTTAAACGTTCCGGATATTATGCGCATTTAAAAACTATTTAAAATGATGAAATTTTTAAGCAAATCAGATTTTATGTCTTCATTTGAAGAGAAACTAAACTCCGGAATATATATTTCGGTATTACGAACGTAGTTATACGCTATTTTGTACAAATCGTCATCTTTATTTATATCTCCAATTAAAAGGAGTAGAAACTCTTCGGGATTAAGCTGAAGCTGTTCGGCAGTAAAAAGGATATAGTAAATAAAGTCTTCTTTTGTTGTATATTCAAACGTATTATAAAGCTTTAGTTGGTTGTTTTCAGTAACAATAATTTCAAAATGATAGTCACAAACGTTTGCATACATTTTAGTGGAAGAAGAATGTTTTTCTGAAGCTAAAATGGTTTCTATTAAAATAGTAGAAAAATGTTTGAACCCGAAAGTTCCAAAACGGTCATATATATAATTGTTTATATTTACATAAGGCACATATACATTAATGCTATCGTTTGCTAAAATGGTATCGAATGTAATATAATCTGATCTTAAAATTTTTGTATTAAATTTTAAGTAATCTGCCATACAGTCTTCGTTAAAAAGCGGTTTTGGCACAAGAGCTGACAATTCGTTTTCATAAATAATTTTTACAGATTTAAAACTCTGTCGCAGTTCTTCTTCAGTATTAAAGCAATGAATAAGTTTGTCTAAAACATCTTGAGGTGTCAGCTTTTTATCAAACTTAAAGTGTTTAAAAAAAACTATTGTATTAGACTCAGTATTTAAAACACAAAAATAAAGTCCACTCAAGCTAACCTGAATGGACAATACATTATATGCGCTCGAATCTATTTTATTGTTCGCTTGAATAATTTTTTGGCCAGTTTCCATTTGTACTTACTTCTTCCATTGATCCAACTTTTATGGCATCGCCATTTACAGCTTCAACCGATAGTACCTGATTTTCTTGAAGAATCAGGTCTTTATCTTGCCCATCTAAAATAATAGATTTTAGAGCTTTTGCTTCAAATACTGCAATTTGAAATCCACTTTGCTCGATAAAACCTGCTTGTAATTCAAATTTCTCACCTGCTTTACCAACAGGAATGTTCATCATGGTTTTATACCTGTCATCAATTCCAAATAAAGAATCTTTTACAGATACATAACCTAAAGTGTCTATAATTACAATTTCCATGGTTGTTTCAACACCACCAAATCGACGTGTCGCTTCAACATCTATAATAGTTGAATCACGACGCTGGGTAATTGTAAACTGAGCCGTATCAATAAACTTAATCAAATCATCCCAATTGCCTTGAAATTTTCCAGTAACTGTTCTATGCGCTAATTCGGCATCTCTAATATCCTTTAAAGATTCAATAACAACTTTATAACGTTCTACTTTTAACTTATTAAATTTAATTTCGCCATAAACAGACATGATAGTTATATAACCAAAATAGCCAATTAGTATCCAAAGTACTAACATGATAGCTGGTTTTAATTTTTTTGGTAAATACTTATCGATAACATAAACGATACCAATTGTAAGTCCAATTATTATTACTACTGCAAGGAATATTTTTAACATAGTGAGTTTATTAATTTAATTAAAGGTCTAACGCAAATCTACAAATTTTTTTTATTCACGAAAGTTATTGTTAGTAAAAATCATTTTTATCTTTGATAAATTTATATTTTGTAAACAAATTTAATGAATTCATCAGAATTTTATTCTTTAATTAAAAATCAGTTTCCTTTTGAGCCAACACTTAAGCAAGATATTGTGTTGCAGCAGCTTTCAGATTTTATTTTTGATAACAACCCTAATTCCATATATGTACTTAAAGGATACGCAGGAACAGGAAAAACAACAATTATAGGAACTATAGTTGCGAATTTGTGGAAAGTAACAAAAAGTGCAGTGCTCATGGCTCCTACTGGAAGAGCTGCAAAAGTTATTTCTAATTATTCTGGAAAGGAGGCTTTTACAATACATAAAAAAATATATTTCCCTAGAAAAGAAAAAAATGGTGCTATAAAATTTATACTTCAACCAAATAAACACAAAAAAACTATTTTTATAGTAGACGAGGCATCGATGATTCCAGATATTCCTGGGGAATCTAAACTGTTCGAAAACGGTTCTCTGTTAGACGACCTAATGCAGTATGTGTATTCCGGATATCAATGTAAGCTACTGTTAATAGGAGATACAGCACAATTGCCACCTGTAAAATTAGATTTAAGCCCTGCATTGGACGAAAAAAGTCTTGAATTAAATTACAATAAAGAAGTGACCAAAATGGAGCTTGACGAAGTGGTAAGGCAAGAACAAAATTCTGGAATACTAATCAATGCAACTTCAATAAGAGAAGCCATTGAACATTCGTTTTTCGATAGTTTTAAGTTTAACTTGAATGGGTTTAAGGATATTGTTCGTCTGGTAGATGGCTACGAAATAATGGATGCAATTAACGAATGTTACAGTAGTTTAGGAAACGAAGAAACAGCTATTATTGTGCGCTCCAACAAACGAGCAAATTTGTACAATCAGCAAATACGCTCCAGAATTTTGTTTAATGACCATGAACTCACTGCAGGAGATTATTTAATGGTTGTAAAGAATAATTATTTTTGGTTAAAACCTACAACCGAAGCTGGATTTATCGCTAATGGCGATATTATAGAAGTATTAGAAATTTTCCACATTAAAGAATTATATGGCTTCCGTTTTGCTGAAGTAAAAGTGCGTATGGTAGATTATCCTAAAATGCGCCCTTTTGAAACAACACTAATGTTAGACACAATTACTGTTGAAGCACCTTCGTTACCTTATGAGGATTCTAATCGACTTTATCAAGAAGTTTTAAAAGATTACGAAAACGAAACCTCCAAATACAGAAAATTTCTTAAAGTGAAAAACAACACATTTTTTAATGCCTTGCAGGTGAAATTTTCTTATGCAATGACATGTCATAAATCTCAGGGAGGACAATGGAACACTGTTTTTGTTGAACAACCCTATTTACCAAACGGAATAGATAAAGAATATTTACGTTGGTTATATACAGCTGTAACTAGAGCCAAAAAAAAGTTATATCTTATAGGTTTTAGAGATGATTTTTTTGAAGATTGTTAGACTGTAAATTCTTAAAAAAATAGTATTTTTGATTTTGAAAGTAATAACTAAATGAAAATAATTTCAATGATTCCTGCACGCTATAGTGCCTCCCGTTTTCCGGGAAAGCTCATGCAAGACCTAAATGGTAAAACTGTAATTCGCAGAACCTATGAGGCAACAGTTGCTACAAATTTGTTTGATGAGGTTTTTGTAGTTACTGATAGCGACATTATTTTTAATGAAATTACAAGTCATGGAGGTAAAGCTATAATGAGTAAGAAAGTACATGAATCCGGAAGCGACCGTATTGCAGAAGCTGTTCAGGATTTTGATGTAGATATTGTGGTCAATGTACAAGGCGATGAGCCTTTTACCAAAAAAGAAAGCC
>JADFSQ010000123.1 GCA_022560715.1 Bacteroidota bacterium | reverse complement strand
TTCTAAAAATTGAACTATTTGTTTAATTATTCTTTCTTTCATACACTCTTTTCAATTATACCAATCTCCTCATCACTCAAACCATACAATTTATAAACCATTTTATCTATCTCATTATCGGTTTGTTGTATTTCATTTTGTAGTTGGTTAATCTCTGTTTTGTAACTATCAAAATAATCTTGCCATTCGTCTTGTTGTTTGAGTGATAAAACTACTTTTTGTTTTTTGAGTTCTGCAACAAAGGTTTTAAAGTCATAATTGTAAAAAGTACTTAGCTTTTTGCTTATTTTTTCTATTTCAAAATTATCGGTTATTCGTTTTATAAAACGTGTGCTTTTGGATTGTAACTCTTGGTTTAATGTCAACATTTTATCTGCTTTTTCAATAAAAGGTTGTTGGGCTTCTTGGGAGATTTCTTTTATTGGTAATTGCTTATATTCTCCAATTTTAATTTTAGGAAATAATGCATCAAATTCATTAGCTTTATATCTAAAGTAGTAGCTCAATAATTTTGAAGTTAATTGGGTTAATACAAATTTAGGGTTTATTCTTTTGCATTGTTCTTTATCAAATTTAGCTATGAATACACTTTGATCAATAATGAAATTAGAATCAATGAATGTACAATTCAAATTTGTTCCCAATACTTGTCGACAAATAATTCTATTGCCTTCAAAAAACCGTTGTTCTCTTGGAGCTGCCAACCAATCTCCATAACTAACAAATGATTTTCCATCCCATTCTAAAGAATATCTATTAACGTGTTTACCTCTTATTTCTGGAACAAAAGTTTCATCTTTTTTGTAATTAGAATGGTATAACTTATTTTTTATGACATCAGCTGTTTGACCTCTATATTTGTCATATGGATTAATACCTCTAGTGATATCTGCTATTTCTGACAATCGAACACAATGTTTTTTAATTTTTTTGAATATAGATTCTGATTCTTCTGAGATTTCAACATCAAAAATCATCTTATCATTATCTATAAATCTGTTTTGATTTACAAAATGCTTTTTTTGATAGTTAGCATGCTTAAATTGACCGATTTCAATTTCTGAATTAAATAATTTAGATTTAGAAGCTACAAAGATTAATGTATCAACAGAAGCATCAACAAATACATTTTCAAGGTTAGGAATTATAGTATCAAAATAAAGATTATTTAAGAAAAACAACCTAGATTTATCAAACATAAGATTTTTCAACCACGAATTAGGAACAATAAAGCTTAATAAACCTTCGTTTTTTAGGATATTGACCCCTAATTCCATAAAGGATATATAAAGGTCTAATTGATATTGCGCAGTAGAGTATTCAGAATTAAAATATCTTTTTTCTATTTCTGAAAATGCTTTTGAAACATAAGGCGGATTTCCAATCACACAATCAAAACCGCCATTGTCCATAATGTCTTTAAACTCGGTATTCCAATCAAAGGCTTTATCTCCTGCAATTTCCGGGTCGTCAATTAAAGAGTTTCCACATTTTATATTGTTGTTTAGGTTAGATAGTTTTCTGCCTTTTTGTGCAGTACGTAACCAAAGCGATAATTGAGCAATCTCAACACTTTCTTCATTTATGTCAACACCAAACAGGTTGTTTTCTAAAATAGATTTGTCAACGTCAAATAAGCGTAAAGGTGTATTGGTTAGTTCTGCAATAATGTCATCAATAATTGTATGTTCTTCAATTAAAAAGTTGAGTGCTTGGTTTAAAAAAGCACCAGAGCCACAAGCTGGGTCAATAATCTTTAAGGAGATTAACCACTCTTTATACTCTTTTAATCTGTTGTAAAGTTTTTTTCCTTTTTCAGAGAGTTTTCCGGATTTTGTTCTGTAAGTTCCGTCAAATTCAATTTCTTCTATATTCAGGGCAATTCTTTTTTCGTTGCAAAGTGTTCCTACTGTATTTTCTACAATGTATTGCGTTATGTATTTTGGAGTGTAAAACACACCGTCTTTTTTGCGTTTGGATATTTTCAAGGGACTTAAGTCCCTTGTGGCAACTGTTGTTCCTTCAATTTCTGCGGTTATTTCTTCAATATCATTTAAAGAATGTTCAAAGATATGCCCTAAAATATTTACATCAATTTCGGTATTAAAATCATATTCAGATAAGTTACGTAAATCCTCAATGAGTATGTTATCATCAATTTTTAAGTTGTCTAATAAATCATCCTTGTAAAAAAGCCCACCATTGTATGCAGGAATATCTCCAGAACTTGTTTTCCCTTTTCTGCCAGTATTCAAATAACCAAAATATTGTTTAAAAATGTCGTAAAGAGGTTTTTTTGCGTCTAAGTCTATTAATTTATGATAGGTGTCAATAACTCTGCTTATAGAGTTTGGAGGTAATAATCCGCTATCTTCTGCAAATAAGATAAACAAGAAACGGTCTAGTAATTTTTGTGATTTTTTAAATAAAGTTAGTTTATCACTTTCAGGATGGTTTTTTGTTAGGTTTTCATATAATTTTCTCTTGAAATGTGAGTAGTCTTTATATAATTTACTTGATACTTCTTGTTCGTGAAACTTAGTTTCTTCCTTGAGTTTTAGCGGAATATTATCAAATATGCTATTCTTATTTAAGAGTAAATAAAGTAATTTAAAATCTTCTTTTTCAAGATAAAACAGGTCAAATTCTTCATATTCGTTAGCATAATCAATATAAAAGCGTAGTTTTTGAAAGTTTGATGTAATTACATATTTACATTCAGGCTGATTGTTTTTGTAATTAAAGGCCTGTTGGGTTACTTTGGTTAGGTCTTTTGTTTTGGTAGATTTTAGTTCTATTACTGCAATTGCTTTTCCGTCTTTTAGAATTGCAGCATCTGCTTTTTTTCCGTCAGATTGGTTTTTAAATTCACGTTGTAAATCATAATTTTCGTCAGGTCGTAAAGTGTAACCAAATACGTCAACAAAAATATCTCTTAAAAATCCGTCTTGATATTCTTCTTCTTTAAGCGTTTTTATTTGCTCAATTTTTGCAGGGTTGTAATTACTTTTAAATTTCAGATAGGCTTTTTCAACTTGCTCTTTGTCAAGATTATTCAGGTGTTTTTTTATTACTGATTTCTGAAATATAGCCATTTATTTTTTCCTTTTTTCGTTCATGAAAGTTATCGATTTTTTTTCAGAGCGTTGGCAAAGAATTGTTTTTTTGGTTTTTAAGTATTGGCTTGTGTGTCGGCAAAATTAAATGTGCTTGAACGTGTGTGGATTTTTATTCAGCTTGTGTACAACTCTCTCCTATTAACAGCAATACAACTCCTAATTAGTCGAAAATGAAGTGCCATCTTTACCATCTTTTAACTGAATGCCAACCGATAATAACTCATCTCTAATTTTATCGGATAATGCAAAATCCTTATTTGCTCTCGCTTCTGCACGAAGTTTTATAAGTACTTCTACTGTATCAGATAATTTATTTGAACCATTACCATTACAATTATCAACATTTTCTAAGCCTAAAACATCAAATACAAATTCATGTATGGTTTTGGTTAAAATATCTAAATCTGTTTGATTAACTGAAGCTTTTCCATCTTTTACCTGGTTGATAAATTTTACTGCACTAAATAATTCTGCAATTAATATTGGCGTATTAAAATCATCGTTCATTGCATTATAGCAATTATTTTTCCATGTTTTAATATCGAAATCTGTGGAACTGGAAACAGGTAGTTTTTCTAAAGAATTTACCGCTTCCATTAATTTGTTAAATCCTTTTTCTGAAGCTTCCAAAGCATCACTGCTAAAATCAAGAATGCTTCTGTAATGGGCTTGCATCATAAAAAAGCGAGTTACACTTGGCGAAAAAGGTTTTTTTAATATATTATTTTCTCCTGTAAAAATTTCAGCTGGTAAAATATTGTTACCTGTAGATTTAGCCATTTTTTGCCCATTAAGAGTCAGCATATTTGTGTGCATCCAGTAATTAACAGGACTCTTGCCATTGCAAACTTCTGCCTGCGCAATTTCGCATTCGTGATGTGGAAATTTCAAGTCCATTCCGCCACCATGAATATCAAATTGTTCACCAAGATATTTTGTGCTCATTGCTGTACATTCTAAATGCCAGCCAGGAAATCCATCGCTCCAAGGCGAAGGCCAACGCATAATGTGTTGTGGTTCGGCTTTTTTCCAAAGGGCAAAATCTTGTGGATTTTTCTTATCGGATTGTCCATCGAGAGCTCTGGTGTTATGAATTAAATCTTCAATATTTCTGCCACTTAATATTCCGTAATGATTGGTCTTATTATATTTTAAAACATCAAAATATACCGAGCCATTAATTTCGTAGGCAAGTCCTTTATCTAAAATGGTTTTAATAATTTCTATTTGCTCGATAATATGACCAGTTGCTGTTGGCTCTATACTTGGAGGAAGAAAATTGAATTTATTTAAAATGTTATGAAAATCTACTGTGTACATTTGCACAACTTCCATAGGTTCAATTTGTTCTAAACGTGCTTTTTTTGCAATGCGATCTTCGCCTTCATCAGCATCATTTTCAAGATGTCCGGCATCAGTAATGTTCCGAACAAAACGCACTTTATAATCGAGATGTTTAAAATAACGGAAAATCATATCAAAAGACAAGAATGTTCTTACATTTCCTAAATGTACATTGCTATAAACCGTTGGACCACAAACATACATGCCAATATGACCTTCGTTTATAGGTTTAAAAACGTCTTTTTTCCCAGTTAAAGAGTTGTATATTTTTAGTTCCTGATTTTGATAAAGCGGCATTGTAAGTTTTGTCGTTTAGTTGTTTTGTCGTTGAGTTGTTTTGTCGTTTAGTTGTTGAGTAGTGAATTGGCTAAACGACTTTACAAATAACACCACAAATAATTTTAAAATTGAGTATCTAATTTAATATAATCTAAGAATTCTCTACGAGTTTCTTTTTCTTTAAATTTCCCGCCAAATTCACTAGTTACAGTGCTACTTTCAATATCTCTGATTCCTCGTGAATTTACACATAAATGTTTGGCATCAATAATACAGGCAATGTCATCAGTATTTAATACTTTTTGAAGTTCTTCAACAATTTGAATGGTTAAACGCTCTTGCACTTGAGGACGTTTAGCAAAATAATCGACAATACGATTCATTTTAGAAAGCCCAATTACGGTTCCGTTTGAAATATAGGCAATATGTGCTTTGCCTACAATTGGTAAAAGGTGATGTTCGCAAGTAGAATACACTGATATGTTTTTTTCAACAAGCATTTCAGCATATTTATATTTGTTTTCGAAGGTTGAAGCTTTAGGTTTTTTATCAGGATCTAAACCACCAAAAGTTTCGTTTACAAACATTTTTGCTACTCTTAATGGTGTGCCACTTAAGCTGTCATCGTCTAAATCTAATCCAAGGGTTTCTAAAATATGGCGAACATCGTCTTTAATAATGTCTATTTTATCTTCTTTAGAAAGCTTAAAAGCATCATTTCGCATTGGCGTTTCTTTAGAAGTACCAATATGATTGTTGCCTATCGATTCAAACTCTTCTATTTTGTTATTGAATTTCATGTGTTTATATTTATTGTTTTTTATTGGTCACATGCTGCCTGCCTGCCGCAGGCAGGTTCGCAATTAATCATTCCCTTGGGTGTGAAAAATTTTAACATGCTCGTTTCATATATCAAATATATCATGTTTTCAGTTTGCAAAGATAATAAATTCACTTTTGTAAAGTTTTGAATTAACAAACAATTAATTTATTACAGTTAATCTTCTATAATATCTATTTAAAGAGAAATGCAATATAGATTAATCAATTTATTATATTTTAGCAAACCGAAGTTAAAAAGGCTAAATAATTAGATGCAAATTTGGAAACAAAGCTTCTGTAAAAGAATGAAAAAATCAAATTTATATTACATTCTATTCCTTATATCATTTTTTATAATGAATATAGCATCTGGTCAAGGATTAACTTGTGGGGAGATACAACCTTTTTGTGCAGGAGATTCTACTTTAATTTTTCCTAATTCACATCCTGGAACACCTGGAGCTTCGGATAGCGCAGAACCAGGAATAGATTATAGTTGCGATGTGACAGATTTCCCTGTTGACACAAATGACCCAAATTTATGGCCTTTTCCAGCTTGGTATTTTTTAAGTATAGATACTGCAGGTAATTTAGAATTTACAATTAGTCAAACTGAAAACATAGATGGTACTGGAGCTCAACTAGATGTCGATTTTATTGCTTGGGGACCTTTTAATGATATTAATTTTGATTGTGCTGTCGATTTAACAA
>JADFSQ010000122.1 GCA_022560715.1 Bacteroidota bacterium | reverse complement strand
GTACATAGCGATAAGCTTTCCTAAACTTTCCGGCGTTAATTTTTCTATAAAAATAGTATTGGTAGGTTTGTTGCCTTCAAAAATCTTAAACGGAATTACTGTATTGTTTTTTTGTGCTGCACTTAAAACTTTTATTTCTGAAATAATTTCTTCTTTTGTTTTTCCATTCAATAAAGCTTGTGTTTGAGCGAAAAAATTAGACATTAATTTATCCTGATGGTCATTATTGCCATGCAATGATTTTGCAAAACCAATAAAATCGGTGGGAATTAATTTCGTGCCTTGATGGATTAACTGAAAAAAAGCATGTTGTGAATTTGTTCCCGGCTCTCCCCAAATTATCGTTCCTGTTTGGTAATTTATGGTTTCACCATTTCTATCCACACTTTTACCATTACTTTCCATTATGGCTTGTTGTAAATAGGTCGCAAACTGATTTAAATATTGTGAATACGGAATTACTGCTTCACTTTCTACCTTAAAAAAATTATTATACCAAATACTGATAAAAGCTAATATTACAGGAATATTAGTATTGAAATCTTCATTTTTAAAATGGATGTCCATTTTATAAGCTCCTGTTAGTAAACTTTCAAAATTGTCGTAACCAACTGATAGACTTATGCTTAAACCAACAGCACTCCACAACGAAAATCGTCCGCCAACCCAATTCCACATCGTGAAAATATTTGCTTCTTCAATTCCAAACGTTTTTACATCTTCAATATTAGTAGATACAGCAACAAAGTGTTTGGCAATATCTTGTTTTGATGCCGATTTTAAAAACCACTCTTTAATTGTATTAGCATTCGAAAGCGTTTCCTGTGTTGTAAATGTTTTTGAAACAATAACAAATAGTGTGGTTTCTGGATTTAACTTTTTAAGTATTTCATTAACATGATCGCCATCTACATTACTCACAAAATGTGTTGTTAGATGATTTTTGTAAAATTGAAGTGCCTCTACTACCATTGCTGGCCCAAGATCTGAACCTCCAATACCAATATTTACAATATCAGTAAATTGTTTGCCTGTAAATCCTTTTTGTTTTCCATCAATAATTTGGTTGGTAAAATCTTTTATTTGTTGCTTTACTTGATGAATCTCGGGAATTATATTTTTACCGTCAACAAAAACTTCGTCGGCTTCTTTAGCACGTAATGCGGTATGCAAAACAGCTCTGTCTTCGGTTTTGTTTATTTTATCGCCAGAAAAATATTTGGAAATCGCATCTTGCAAATCAACTTCTTCAGCCAATTCTAAAAATAAGTCTATCGTTTCTTGAGTAATCCTGTTTTTAGAATAATCAACATAAAAATCATCCCATTTAATTGTAAAACGATTTGCTCTTTGTTCATCTTCATTAAACCACTGTTTCATTTGAACATCTTTAATATCCTTAAAGTGTTCTTCTAACTTGCTCCAAGCTTTTGTAGTTATGGGATTTATGTTTTTTAACGCCATTTAGTCCATTTGTGTGACAAGAGATTCGAAGTCTTTATTTTGAGGTTTTTCTTCTAAAAACTCTATATTATCTATCTGAATTTTTATTGGTATTATAAATTTTAAATAGCTTGCTTTTAATTCTTCAGAAATAGGTTTGGCTTCAGGAAGTTTTTGCCTGAATGGATCTACCTGTACGCCATTTTTCCAAAATCGATAACATACGTGTGGTCCAGCAGTATTTCCTGTCATTCCAATCCAGCCAATAACATCGCCTTGCTTGACAAAATCACCAACTTTTACATTGCGGTTTTTCATGTGTAGGTATTGCGTGGAATAGGTAGCGTTGTGTTTTATTTTTACGTATTTGCCATTACCTCCTTTACGTGTAGATTCAACAACAGTTCCATTGGCTGTAGCCAGAATTGGTGTACCAATTGGAGCAGCAAAATCGGTTCCTTTATGTGGTCTTATTCTATTTCCATAATACGCAATTCGCCTTCGTAAATTATATCGAGATGAAACACGACTAAACTGTACAGGTCCTTTTAGAAATGCTCGTCGAAGGTTTTTGGCATCTTCGCTAAAATAATCGCTAATCCCTTTTACGCTATCGGTTTCAAAATCGAAGGCATAAAAAGGTTCGTTTCTATGTTCAAAATAGGCAGCCTTGATATGGTGTATTCCTCCGTAAATAGTGTCATCAATGTATTTATCGGTATAAATAACTTTAAAACGGTCTCCTTTTTGAAGACGGAAAAAATCTATAGTCCAAGCATAAATATCAGACATATCATAAGCCAAAACCATGCTAATGCCTTGTTGATCTAAGGCTTCAGAAATTGTACTTATTATAACTCCAGAAGCTTCTTTCTCCACATATTTTACAGGTTTCCTTTTTATATATGCTTTTGTAATAGAATCCTGAAAATCTATAACTACATATTCTTCTTTGGTAGGTTGATAAATAAAACACTGAGGCAATTGTAGCGAGTCTTTAGAAAAAAGCAAGGTATATGGTTTGCCTACTATAAGTTTTCTGATGTCGAAAGTGTCTTTAGCTTTTTCGGCAATATGAAAAATTTTAGGATAGCCAATTTTATTACGTTCTAATATTTCTCCAAAACTATCGCCTTTTCTGATAGTATCTCTAACGACTATATAATTGTTAAGATTAAATCCGAATTCAAACCTTTCAATTTCTTGTTTCTGTACTAAATCCGTTTCTTGAATAGTATTTTCTTTTACATCATTTTTACAAGACGAGATGCTGATCAATACTAAAAAGGCTAAAAAAATTCTTGATTGCATATTGTTTTTACACATTCTTTCCCCAATTTTCTAATTCTTCTTCGCTCCAAAGTTCAGGAAAAAAAATTCTTCTCTGATATTTTGGATGCATATACTTTTTCCAATCACTTCCTCCAGTTGCTTCGCCATCGCCAATTCCGCTTTCAATATAATGTTTAGCCGCATTGTAATGTGCCATTACCCAAGATACATTTACTGTATAATCGTAATGACGCATTGCTTTTATAAGGTCTTTATCGTTTTGGTCTTCAATAGGTAATTCTTTAAATCGTGACCATAAATTTTTAGTGTTATATACTTTCATAAAGGTTATAAACTCTTCTTTATAGCGTTTTTCAAAATTAACGAGTAGTGTAGACTTTTTACCTGTTTTATAATCCTTTCCTGCGGCTTGCCAATATAGGTGTTCTAAAGCGTGTTCAAAAGGTGTATCTCTATCTATGGTCTTTCTGAATCTATAATCGATTAAATTAATGAGTTCGGTAGAAGCAAATTCTATTAAACGATATTGTGCACTTTGAAATCCACTTGCTGGTGTTAAGGTTTGTCTAAACTTCATGTATTGTTCAACTTCCATGCCTTCTCTCATTATATTAAACGAGGTTGAAAGCATATCGAAATAACGACTAATTCGCATTAGTTTAGTTTCAAAAAAAACAGCATTTAAATTATCCTTTTCTGCGACTTGCTGAATTTCCCAAAGTATCATTTTAAAAAGAAGCTCATTAATTTGATGATAACCAATAAACACCATTTCGTCTGGCAGAGTAGTACGCTGTATTTGAAGGCTTAACAAGGCATCAGTCTGAATATAATCCCAATAGGTTATGGTTTTACTATACAATAAGCCTTCTAAATGTGTTTCTGTATCTTGATTAATATCTTTGTATTTCTTTTGAAGTTCGCTTAATATAAAATCGAAATCTGGTTGGTCCGGCATAATTAATTATTCAACTACTATTTTAAATGAATGTTTTAATCCTTTAAAAGCAATTAAATCTGCTCTTAAGGATCCTATGGCTAAATCGGCTTTAATACGCAAAGGTATGCGGTTTTTATCTTTAGACACCCAAAGCGTTAAACTTTCTTCTTCTTTAAAAACGCGACCTGCCATAACATAAGGTCTGAATTTTAATGTTTTTACTTTACCAAATTTAGTCCTTATTACTTCTTCGCCAATATATTTAAGTTTAAATCCAAAATTTTCTTTATCAAAAAACATATCAGTTATAAATTCATCTCCAGGGTTAAGATTGTCAACTTCTATTTTGTTTCTTAAATAATAATAAGCCGAAACCATATCTTGAATATTTGGTTTAGTTTCTATAACGTAAGTTTTATTATGCTTTATATCATTTACATAAGCTTTTTGATTGACTTGGTCAAAATTTATTTCAATTTTTTTGGTATGTCCTCCTTCGTAAATATCTCTAATAAACTTATAAGGTAAGCCTGTTTGTTTATCAAAATAGGTCTCATACCTGTCTTTTACTTTAAAAAACCAACTAATTGCGCCTGTAGTCTTGCCTATACCAACTACATGAAATACTGGTTTATCATTAATAATATCCTCATTAACTTTTAAAGTAGCTTCACCAGCTTTAAACCAATTGCTGTAACTCATTTTAAACTTAAGCCATTCTCCTGTATCGAAAGCTGATTCCTGTTGGGAAAAAGAAACTTGAGCTATTAAAACAGTTATTATTAAAAGTTGTATTTTTTTCATATTGTAGGTTATTATAATATAATACCAATTTAACCATAAAATATCACATATAAATCGTTGCTTTTTTATTATTTAAAAAAACAGGACACAAATCTAAACTATGGAGCAACAACTAATATCCCTGCCACACCCTGCTTTGAGTCACATAAAAATCCATAGTTTCCTCGTCCTTGTCCAAAATCTGCAATAACATTTTTGGTGCTGCCAGCAGGAACAACAAATATATTATCTTCATTTACCGTTATGGTATGGCCGACATCATCTTGATTTCTGATCGTAAAACTTTCCTCAAGCGTTACACGAAACACTGCCGGCTGCATACTACAATCACTATTAATGCTTAAAAACTCGGAATCTTGCGCAACCCTACGTATAAGATCTGCGTGCCGTTGCTTCTCTTCAGAGGAAGCATTTTGTGCTGGCCATCTTAAAGCATCGTTTTCGTTGTTATACGATGATGATGTAAAATTTTCTGAAGAAAAAATTTCCGAATCCCGAGAAGGCTTTTCTTGATCTATCGTATTTTTTCCCAGCTGCTGTTGGTAAATAAGCAAACCGAGCGCAAGTGCCGTAACGGCTAGAATAGCATTAGCAGCGATAATTATTCTGCTTTTCTTTTTCATAGCCGCAAGGGCTAAAACAATACCACTAATGCTTATTTTTTTGTTCTTTTTTTTCATGATGAATTAACTAGCAATAATATGAAAAATTCCGGCAGGACTCCCATCACACAAATATCCTGCAAATCCTTCTTTGCCTTCTTCAATTCCTACAAAATCAGATACAACAATGTCTTTGGTGCCGCCAGCAGGAATAACAGAGGCCTCTCTATCTATCCTGTGGCTTAGTGTATGCGAGACTGTATCCGAATTTTTAATCGTGATGGATTCTCCGTATCCCACCGCAAGAGCAATTGGATTGGGAGCACAATTGCTAATATCTAAAATATTTACATCTTTCGCCTCCTTTCGCACCAGTTCAGCGTGGAGCCTTCTTTCTTCCCCTGACGCGTCTTCCCCTGCAAATATCAGCACCCCCTGCTCTGCGGATGTTGACCCCGATGACGTCGCGTGCTGGTCTGCTGCTGGAGCCTTTGCAGACAATTGTTGATATATAAGATATCCGAATACCAACGTTATACCAAAAAGAATGTATATATGAATAATGGTAAATTTTTTTTCTTTTTCTCCGTTCATGATAAAGATAAAACCATATTTTGATACTTCTCACATTACTCTTTTATTTTACCTTGCCTATTTTAATCCAGCAAGACATTTATCTCCCCATGGCTCTGGAAGGGCAGCGCACAGATTAAAAAAACCTTCGGACCCAATATGAAAATTGTATCTTGAGTAAAGAAGCAGTTCTTCATATCAGGTTTCCTCCACGCCAAAATTCTTAGCAAAAGAACATAACGTCACTGATTCATCTACTAACCGTGCATCCGTTTCAATAAAACGAGAGGCGCTATTCGCAAAACACTGCCCCCTTCTCTCCTGCGGCAGACCACTGCATAAATTGATGATATCCTGTTCATCAAAATTAAACTGAGCAACAAGAACGTAAAACAACGCATTATAACAACGTTTGTGTTGAATTGGATCATCTACAAGATAAGAACAGAATTCTACCAATCCTTCAGCGGTTTTTATCTCTTCATAAAACAACGGCCACCCCTCAGACCAGCAGGAACTTTTCTTCTCCCCAGAAAATTGATCGCAAAAAGAAACCAGCTCTTCTTTTTGCGGCTGTTTACCTTGTACGAGGGCAAAGTCTTCCGGTTCTAGTGGTTGGAAAATTTGCATGAAGGCGCCATCAAA
>JADFSQ010000121.1:2857-6351 GCA_022560715.1 Bacteroidota bacterium | reverse complement strand
ACAAGGAAAAGTTAAGTGTAAGTTTACAAATGAAATCATAACTTTAGAAAACTTACATACCATTTTTCCAGAAGAAGGAACAATTAAAGTTGTTTGTGAAAGTCCTGAAGCCATAAAACTTTTATCTGAATACATCAATGAAAAAAATATTTAATAAAATCGACTTCAACTTTTATTTTGATTTCAACTTTTCCCTTTGGACAATATCTACCTTAACTCTTGCAGGTTTATTTATTTACTATCTGCGAAACCCAGAAAAATTTGAAAAACTTATAGCGGTTTTAAGTAAATTCTTCAGATTCATTTCAAACAAATTTGACCGAAGTTATATCAAATACGATTTACAGGGGAAAATCAATGACTATTTAAAAAAGGTTTCTAAACGTGTTAAACATATTGACATCAAAAAAATAAAAGTAGAATGGATTGATGTAAGTGCTCAAACCGAAACACAATTTATTCAAGATGGAGAAATGATAATCCGTATGAAAAAAGGTGACCATCAAAATGAAAATATTGTTAAAGCTTCAATGGCATTTATTTCATATGCTTTTCTGAAAAAAGCCAAATCATATATTGCAAAATATCAACGTGAATCTATGGATTTATTTGTCTGTTATGATTTGCTAAAAGAAGAGAAATCAGAAATTCTTGACCAATTTGTTCAAAATTTCATGAAAGATAAGATGGATAACAAAAAGATTGCAGACTTTTTTGAAAAATATTCAAACATAGATGATGTTGGAATTTTTTATCCAGTACTTGTACAAGAGTTAACTTTTTTAGGAGAAAAAGTATTTGCAAATAAAAGAGATGCACAAAAAATTCATAAGGAAGTTGCCGATCTAGTTAATTTTCTATTTTTCTATGCCAACAGAAAACTTCGAGAAGATATTGTAAATGATTTTTCTGGAGTTTATTGCAAATTTGGAATAAGAATTATAGGGCGTAGTATTGTAATAAATCGTGAGGGAGAAAGAGTCTATAAAAACCACCTCAAAAAAATAGCTCCTAAGAACGAAACACTTTATCTAATCGGTAGCAAAGAACATAAGAAGTTTATTAATGGTGTCTTTGATAATTGCAATGATGAAATAGGCTATTCAAAATTATCAGATGAAACTTATGATGCTACTATTAAAAATTCTGATGGAGAGGACATAAAAGTAAAAAGCTATATGTTGACAATTAGGAATAATGCCATAAAAGTTTATCATAAAAAATAAAAACACTTTGCCTAACAACTGGTATAATTCATTGCTGCTGATTTTCCTATCGGAAAATCCTCGCATTCATTCCATTGGTCAGTATTTTTTACTAAATTAGTCGCTAAACCAACGCAACGAAATCATACCAAAACCGTTAAACGAACTTTTTCAAAATCGCTTAAAACACCTGTGAAATTCTCTTTTTATTCAATGTTTCCCAAAAGCTTTTACTCCAGCTTTTATTTTAAGAGGTAAATAGTTTACTCTTGGTACAATAGGGCAAGAATACTTTTCGTTATAAGCGCAATACGGATTATATGCTTTATTAAAATCGATGATAATAGTATCTCCTTCAGGGATTCTTAAATCGATATAACGTCCTCCACCATAACTTTCATCTCCATTGGTGTTATCAATAAATGGTAAAAACAAATAATCTTCAAAACCTTCTTTTTTCATTAAATCCTGACCTTGATAAACATTAAGTTGGTACCTTTTATTATTAATTTTAAATGATACAAGTCCAAAAACACGTTCTCTGGAAACACGACTTGTAGTGGTTTTCATATCAAACCAATTAGAATCCGGACTGCGTTTTAAAATAGCAGAAACAACATAAATAGAATCAAATTTAAAAAAATCCAGACCTGTAAAATTTTTTCTATCCTTATCTTTTAATGGGGATTTTGTAGCATCTTTATATTCGGCATTTATTTCACGCTGAAATTCGGTTTCGCCTTGAAGCATTCTTTTATTTTGAGTACAACCCAACAAAAAAACAATCAATAGTATATAGACCAAATTTTTCAATTGACTACATCTGTCGTTAAACGACTTAAGTTTAGAACCAATACTCATTCTCGTATTTGTACAATAGCTTCTACTTCACAAGCAAGATTAAAAGGCAGTGATGCCATACCCACAGCAGAGCGAGCATGCATACCTCGTTCGCCAAAAACGGCTACCATTAATTCGGAGTAGCCATTTATAACTTTTGGATGCTCGGTAAAAGACGAATCTGCATTTACCATACCTAATACTTTTACGATGCGAACTACTTTATTAAGGTCGCCAAGTTCTTTTTTTAAAACAGATAAATGGCGTATGGCTACTAATCTTGCTGCTTCATAACCTTCATCTACAGTTAAATTTGTACCAATTTTTCCGGTAACTCTTGTGCCATCAGCTTTTATTGGACCATTACCAGATAAATACAATAAATTACCAACTCTGGCTGCGAGTACTATTTTAATACCTTTTGGAAGTGTTGGTTCGCTTAAAGTTATACCGAGAGAATCTAACCGCGCTTCAATATCGTAATTGTAAAGATTTTCGGTATCGCTTTTTTGTTTACTTTCAGAATTGCAAGCAAATGCTACAATTAAGAGTAATCCTAAAACAAGTTTAAAAATAGACTTCATAGATATTAATTATATTTTAAATCGATTTCTTTTCTTGGTAGTTTTTCATCTCTTTGCGAGGTTTGCCAAATAAAATAGGCGATTATAGTGGCAGCTTGTTTAAGGTCATCTTCGACAAGGTGGTCGTAATTATCCATATTAGTATGATGCGTTTTGCTAAAGTAAGCCATAGGTTCCTGAATGAACTGAAAGCCCGGAATACCAACCATATCAAAAGCCAGATGATCTGTTCCTCCGGTATTGCTCAAACTCAATGTTGAAGCATCCATATCTTTAAACGGTTTTAACCATTCTCTGAAAATAGGAGACACTTTACTATTTCCTTGCAGGTAAACACCACGAATTTTGCCTGTACCATTATCTAAATTGTAATACGCAGACACATTTTTTTGAGCTTCTTTTAAAGATTTTGCAGACCATCCATCTAATTCTGCATAATGTTCTGAAATATATCCTCTGGAACCAAACAATCCTTGTTCTTCTCCTGTCCATAATGCAATGCGTAAAGTTCTTCTGGGTTTAATACCAGTTTCTTTTATGGTTTCGAGTAAAATTCTAGCTACTTCCATCATAACTGCCGATCCTGCGCCATTGTCTGTAGCTCCGGTTCCTGTGTGCCAGGAATCAAAATGTGCGCCAAACATTACAACTTCATCTTTTAGATCTGTTCCAGGAATTTCGGCAATAATGTTGTGTTCCATTTCGTCTGGATTGGTATAATTTGTTTTTAAATCCAGATTTAGTGTTACTGGAATTCCTTTGCTTAACACTCTAAATATTCGGTTGTAATGCTCCATTGCCAAGGTTACTTGTGGTACTACATATTTATCCTTATCTCTGGCATTTCCTTCGGCTTTCCTTGCAC
>JADFSQ010000121.1:0-2847 GCA_022560715.1 Bacteroidota bacterium | reverse complement strand
AATTGGTTTTTCGGTTTCTAATAGATTCCAAATAGCAAGTCTTAATGATGCAGCACTACTATTTCTGCTCCTGCGTGTTCGAGGTTTTGGAGCTGTTGCATTGGCTAATTTTAAAAGACTTTCGTCATCATGTCGTATCGCACTTGGTTTAAATGCTTCTTCAATTTCGCGTATAGTATCTATTAAAACAAATTTTCCTGCGAGTTGCCCTTTATATTTTTCAACATCGCTTTCGTTTTCAATATTCAAATAAATGGCTTCTCCAGTACCATTTGCTGACGAAGACCATGCTCTAGGATAGGCTATGATTGGCCAATAATTTGAACCTTCAGCGTGCATTTCAAAATGTGTTAATTCCCAGCCTCTTCCAAAAGGTCCCCATTGTTGAAGATGCACATTTTGCATTCCCCAACTTTCCAATTCACCTTTTACCCATTTGGTAGCGTTGTCCAATCCTGGAGAGCCTGTAAGTCGAGGACCATGAACATCTGTAATCCAACTGGCAATTTCCATAACCTGACTATTGTCAATACCGTGTTTTTTTATGATGTCAATAATATCCGTTGTTTGTGTTTCTTGTGATTGTATTGATAGTGAGATACTTGTCAATAATAATAATGATAAAAGTTGCTTCATGATTGTTAGTTTTTATTGTTTATTAATTTATTTTTCTTCTTGAACCATTTTAATAAATTCTAGTGAAAAATTGTAAATATCGCCTGGCCAGCGTGCCGATAAATAATTCCGATCACGTACTGTAAAACCTTTTTTTAAATCGTTAAGACTATCTTTAAATAGTGGTGTTGGACCTTTAATAAAATGTTTTTGGTTAGATAATACAGACCTCACTTCATCTTCGGTTGTAATTCCGGGATAGGTAAGATAGTAATCTTTAAGCCAAAGTCGGGTAAGGTTATATGCCAACAGTTCCTGAGATTTAAGTAATGAAGTGGTTTTATAGTTATACAGTACTGATTTTCCTGTATCAGAATCAATACTTCTGGCGGCTAACACAACGCCATGGCACACAGCTGCAACAGGTTTATGGGTTTTAAAAAATGCCACTATAAGCTGTTGTAATAGTTTGGATTCTAAATATTCTTTAGCTCCCTTGTCGTGGCCTCCAGGTAGTAAGATAGCATCAAAATTAGTTTCAAGAGCTTCATTATACTGTAAAGGATTGCAAAACTCCTCGCTTTGTTCCATTTCTAAATAAGCAGTAACAGCATCTTTTCGTGCTTTTAATACCGATTTCCAAATACCTAATTTTTCCCCGGTTAGCATTAAAGTATCTGCTTCAGCTTTTTTTCCGTCAGGTGTTATAAAAGTTATTTCGATTTCTTTTTGAGTCATTAATTTCCATGGAATCGCAGCTTCGCTTGGATCGAATCCATAACTGGGTAATGGTATTAAAACTCTTTTTTTTGGCATAATCTGGGCTAAAGGTATATTAGATTTTTATAAAATAAAAATGGCGACTGTAAAACAATCGCCATATAAGGTTTAAAGTAATTAATGAGTCTAATACGCAATTACCTTTAATGTCTTTATAAAATTTTCACCTTCAATAACAATAAAACTCAATTGATTTTTAGGTAAATTAATTTTTTGTGAGAAATTATTTTGTATTTGTAGATTTTTAATGCTCTGTAACAATCTTCCCGAAATATCAAAAGTTCTAATAGAAGCTTTTCCATTATAGCCATTAATTTTTAAGGTGTTGTTTATATAGAACATATTTACATTTTTGTTAAAATCATCTAATCCCAACACGGTTTCTACTATTGAATATTCAAGAGATTCTATATTAAAAGTAATATCATAGTTTGTGCTAGTTGTAATAGCAATATTACCAGCAGTTGGTGAAGCTGTTCCAGTTAACCCAGAGCCACCATAAGATACCGACCAGTTAGCATCTCTCCTAAATTTTAGTTCGCCTCCATTTACTAAAGGAATATTTAAAACAGAGTAAATTATATTGTCAGTAGTTGTTAGAGCCAAATCTGTATTCCAATCAATATATCCATTTCCAATAACACTAATATTTTGATTAGATGGTCCAGATGTGAAAAACTATAATCTCCTGTATTTATATTGAATGCAATATCATAATAATTTGAAGTTACAGGTATATCATTTGCTGTTGTGGTTCCTACTGGAAAATTATCTCCACCCCAATTATTAGTCCAATCATTATTTTCTCTAAATTTTAGACCAGTACTTGGAAGATAATAACCAGTTATGGTGTAATTTATATTGTCGGAAGTGCTCATATCCACATCATCTCCCCAATTGTTAAAATTTCCTAGAAAACCTATGTTTTGGGCTGTTATAAATTGTAAGGATAGTAATACTAAAAAAGTAAAAAGTAATTTTAATAATGCTTTTTTATCTATATTATATGATAAAAATAATCCTTTGGATTGTGTTTTTTGGAATGGCTTTATTAGCTTTGTATTATTTAATTAGGAAGTTTGTTTAAAATGGGAATAGGAAAAAAAGGAGAATTAACATCTAAGCAATTAATAACAATAATAATCTTGATTATAGGTTTTTCAATAATTTTGATTTTCTTTTTTAGTCTTAATTTGAAATCAAATATAGATGCAGAGAGTTTGAGAAATTCCGTTGTTTTAAGAGGAGCCATCTCTGTTTTTGGTAAAAGCCCAGTTAGTATAAGCTGTAAGACCCAGAATGTTTGTTTAAGTATGGGTGGTGATTGTCAGATAGATGGGGGGGATGTTGAGAATATTAGGGTTAATGATAAAAATGAATTGATAAAGGAGATGGTGGAATTAACAAGAAGTTGCTGGTGGATGATGGGAGAAGGAGAAATTAATTATGGCA
>JADFSQ010000120.1 GCA_022560715.1 Bacteroidota bacterium | reverse complement strand
ATCTGAACTACCAATAAAAGAACACCTCCTTTTTCAAATGCATTTAGTCATCATTTCTTCTTTTAAACAAAAACTATTTCAAGGTTGGGACTGGCATTTAGGAATGCTTCATATTGCTTGTAAATTAATCGAAAAAGAAAGTGATGCTGATATAATACTTAGTTGTTTGGATACCGTTAACGGAGAGTATGAACGAGAACGTGCTCAATCCTTTAAACTGGATTTATTAAGAAAGTTTAAAGATGAAAAAGAAGTTGAAATGTACATTAATAAACATATTTCAAACTCATCAATAAGAACCAAAGAGATAGAAAAAGCGTTTGCAAATAAAAATTTTGAAAGGGTAATAAATCTTTCAAAAGATGGAATTAACTATGATGAAAAAGATAAACCTGGTTTAGTGAAAATTTGGTACAATTGGTTGCTAAAAATTGCTCAAGCGGAAAAAGACACTTCTCAAACTATTGAGTACGCCAGATTCCTGTTTATTGACAATTTCCATCCCGAACAAGATTATTATCAAATCCTAAAGAATAGTATTGAGGATGAAAATTGGCATCCATTTTTAGAAGAAATAATAAAAGAAATCACCCCTAAACAAAGATGGACATATACAGAATTAATACGCAAGATTTATATAAAAGAAGAATGGTGGGATAGGTTATTTCTTATACTCAAACAAAATCTTTCTATGGAGAATATCGAACAGAATGAACAGTATTTGTCAAAAGATTATTCTTCTGAATTGATTGAATTGTATAGTGAAAGAATTATAAATTACGTTGAAAAATTTGTTGGACGGAACCATTATCAAACTGCTTGCAGGTATTTACGCAGAATGAAAAAACTGGGAGGAAATGAACAAGTAAATGAGTTGATAGAATTATTTAGAAACCAATATCCTCAACGTAAAGCATTAATGGATGAATTAACTCGAGTATAAATGAAAAGCCAACGCTATCAACAGGATAGAAAATAAAACCAAACGGTGGGTAACAATGGCTAAAAAAACATAGGGGTTTTGGTGGTAAATTGGAAGTTCAGAGTTTCGATTAAAAACCGCCAAACCAAAATTTTGATAATGAAAAAAGAAAACTAATTATGGCAACTATTTGGCTTGGCTAAATGCTAAACTGAAAGGGCAGAGTTTCAAACTCCCCTACGTTTCTTAGCCGGAGCGTTAAACGAAACTAAAATAAATTTCATTTTTCCCTAGTTTACCCCATTTTGAAAGAACAAAGTTTTGCTAGCTTCGCTAGGCATCTTTTACATTTATAAACTTAATCAAATACATTTGAAACGTTTTGAAATGTAAAAAGTCTTGCATTTCTGCAAGACTTTATTCTCATCTGTGGGCGATAAGGGATTCGAACCCCTGACCCTCTCGGTGTAAACGAGATGCTCTGAACCAGCTGAGCTAATCGCCCTAATTATTGGACTGCAAATATAAGTCGGATTTTTTATCTACCAAATATTTTTAAAGCCAAATTCTAAATAATTTCAGCAACCACAAAGGTGCTTCCGCCTACATAAATCAAGTCCTTTTTAGCAGCAATTTTTTTGGCAGAATCTAATGCTTCTTTAACTGTTTTATACATATTTCCTTTAAAGCCTTTTTCAACAAAATGAGATTTTAAAATTTCAACGTCTAAACCTCTTAATACATTCGGTTTACAAAAATAATAAGCGGCTTTCTTTGGAAACAAATCAATAATATTACTTATATCTTTGTCATTAACCATACCTAAAACAATATGAAGGTGTTCGAAGGTTTCTTCTTTAAGTTGATTCATCACATAAGTTAAACCCTCTCTATTATGTGCTAAATCGCAAATTACTTTTGGAGTATGTTGTAATATTTGCCAACGTCCTTTTAAATCCGTATTTGGTGTAACATTTAGCAGTCCCTCTTTAATATTATGTTCTGAAATTCTAAATCCTTTTTTTCTAATCTCAATTATAGTTTGAACTGCTGTTTTTATATTCTTCTTTTGGTAATTTCCTTTTAAACCTGAACGATAATTGGTGGTAATCAATTCATCAGCAAAATAAATAGGAGCTTCATTTTTTTTTGCCAAGTCCATAAAAACTGCTGTTGTTTCTTTTTGTGTTTCTCCTATAACAACACTAACTTTTGGTTTTATAATTCCGCCTTTTTCAAAAGCAATTTGCTGTAACGTATTTCCTAAAAATTGTGTGTGATCCAATCCTATATTTGTAATCACAGAAACTTCAGGAGTAATAATATTTGTAGAATCTAATCGTCCTCCAAGACCAACTTCAATGATTGCAATATCAACGTTTTGCTTGGCAAAATAATCGAAAGCCATTCCAACAGTCATTTCAAAAAAGGACAGTGAATTTTCTTCAAAAAACGATTTGTTATTTTCAATAAACTGAATTACAAATTGTTTGCTAACAGGCTTCCCATTTATTTTAATGCGCTCTCTAAAATCTTTTAAATGTGGCGACGTATATAAACCAACTTTATAACCTGTTTCTTGAAGAATTGAAGCAATCATGTGGCTTGTAGAACCTTTGCCATTGGTTCCGGCTACATGAATTGATTTAAACTTAGTTTCAGGATTTTTAAGATGTTTGGTAAGCAATAGTGTATTACTTAAGTCTTCTTTGTAAGCCGTTTTTCCCTGATTTTGATACATTGGCAATCGGCTAAACATCCAATCAATTGTATCTGTATACTCATGCACATAGCCTTTAGAGTTTTTCATTCTTCCTTTTTCCTTTTTCTGCGTTAAAATTTTAAACCGTAACTAAGGCTATGCTTGAAAATTTTGTCTTGACAAAGAAAAAAATAAATTCGTCAAAATTCTCTAAAACCTAAATCCATTGAGTATGTAATCCATTTATTGAGTAACGCTAAAGTTTACAACTACAAAACCAACTTGTTTTGCCGGAGCTTTAGAATCTGCCTGCCATTTATAAGATAGTGCTGTTTTTTTTGCTGCATCATACAAACAAATATTTCCTGTTGTTCCTTTTTTTCCAGGAATTGCATTCACTACTTTTCCGTTTCTATCCACATGAATTTCTACAACAACACTACCTTCTTCATCACAATCTGGTACAACTTTAGATTTTGTTGGTCGCCCTCTTCCATTCAATCCATAACCAACTCCTCCACTACCGGAACCAGGATTTCCAAAATAGTTTGGCGCGTAAGGATCGCCATCTAATTGTCCTTTATCTCCTGCACGATTATCGTTGCCTTCACTTCCTGTATCAGTTCCATCAGACTTACCAATGCCTCCAATTAGTGCGTCGAGTTTTTTCTTTTTTGCTTCTTGTTCTTTCTTTAAACGTTCAATACGTTCAGCTTCCTTTTTTGCTTTTGCTTCGGCTTCAGCTATTTTTCTTTTTTCAGCAACTTCTTTCTTTTTTATGGCAATACTTTCTTCGGTTTCTTGAGTAAGGACTTTTTCTTCTTTTGTTTCTTGAGGTTTTGAAATTTCAGGATTTGATTCTACTATTTTTTGAGGTTCATTAATTTTTTCAATTTCAGACTTAACAGGTTTTTCAGGTTGAATATTACCGCTACCATAATCTGTAGTTCCAAAATTAACAACAATACCATATTCTAAAGGAGGATCCATATATTTAGGACCAACAATAAAAATAAGCAACAACAAAATTCCAATAATTAATGCTGTGATTCTTGCAGAATCTTTTTCATGTTTGGTCTTAAAATATTTCATCTATTGAAAAACTAATCTTTTATAGACACGTTTCTAATTAGGTTTAACTGCTAATATCACCTTGAATTTATGTCTGTTGGCGATATCCATAACTTTTACAACATTATCTATTGGTACCGATTTTTCAGCCCTTAAAACTATTGTTGGAGTGGTCTTACCTGATAACGCTGCAACCAATTCTCTTTCTAAAACACTAATGCCTACACGTTCCTGATCGATATAATAGGTTAAATCTTTCTTTATACTTACTGATACTGACCTTTTATTCTCCGTCATTCCACTTGCTTTTGGCAATAAAATGTCTATGGCATTTACTGAAACTAATGTGGAAGCCAACATGAAAAATATTAATAACAGAAACACAATATCTGTCATTGAAGACATATTGAATTCGGGTGAGACTTTATTTCTTCCTTTAAAATCCATCTATCAAATTTTTTATTAAACTGGTTCGTTAAGAAGGTCTAAAAATTCTACCGAATGAGCTTCCATTAGGTGTATTACTTTATTGGTTCTTACAACCAAATGGTTAAAAGATATATACGCAACAATACCAACTATTAAACCTGCTACTGTTGTGGTCATTGCAGTATATAAACCGCTTGATAACAACTCAATATCGATTTGACCACCTGCGTTTGACAGTTCAAATATTGCTAATATCATCCCTATAACTGTTCCCAGAAATCCAATCATTGGTGCTGCTCCAGAAATAGTTGCGAGAACACTAACATTTTTTTCCAAACCATAAACTTCTAATTTGCCTGCATTTTCAATTGCAGTATTAATGTCTTCTAAAGGTTTTCCTATTCTTGAAATGCCTTTACCAATTAATCGAGAAACCGGAGAATTTACTTGTGCACATAATACCTGAGCCGAATCAATTTTTCCATTCGTGATATAATCCTTGATTTGGTTCATGAAATTTGCATCTACTTTAGATGCCGATTTAATAGCAAATAAACGCTCAAAATATATATAACTCGCTACTATTAATAGAACAAATAGTATTAAAATAATTATCTGACCTGCAGGCCCTCCACTTTTAATGAGCTCAATTATAGAAAGTGTTTTTTCTACAGATTCTCCATCTGTAATTAATTCTGTTCCATCTTGAACAGCGTTTAGAAACATTGCGTTAACCATGTTATTGTTATTGTATTGAGTTAAGATTTTAGATTAATAAACGAATGATTTTTAAATAAAGTATCTTAAAATAATGTTCTTGTATAGAAGAACACTACTGCTCCACATAAGAAACCTATGAGTGCCAACCAGGCAATTTTCTTTAGATACCAGAAAAAGTCTATTCTTTCCATTCCCATAGCAACAACTCCAGCAGCCGAACCAATAATTAACATACTACCACCAGTTCCTGCAGAATATGCTATAAAGTGCCAAAGTTCGTCATCAATTGGTTCGGAAAACATTCCTAAACTTGCTGCCACCAATGGTACATTATCTATTACTGCAGAAGCAAATCCAAATAAAAGTATTACTAAATCTGAAACGCCTTCGCCATGTAATTCTGTTCCTAACATTGGCATTGTCTCTTTTAAGGTCGTTGCAAACCCAAACAATAAACCAAGCGACTCTAATGCAGCAACTGCCAATAATATACCTAAGAAAAACAATATACTTGGCAGTTCAATCTTTGATAAAGAATAGTGTACTGGACTATGGTGTGCATAAGCATCACTTTCTTCTCCATCAAATTGAGATAAACTAAATTTTGTTCTACTAAAAATTTCAGCAAAAATTGCAACTACACCAAGAGCTAACATCATTCCGACATAAGGAGGTAAGTGTGTTACCACTTTAAATACAGGAACGGAAATAATTGCTCCTAAACCTAAATACAACATAATAGAACTGTACTTACTTTTAGGTTTACTGTCTTCCTCGTTAATAGTAGATTCAAGATCGCCTTTAAATATTGGTAAATATGAAGCTATATATGTTGGAATAACCATACACACTAATGATGGTAAAAATAAGTAACCAAATAAATGTCCTGTAGTTACTTTATTACCAATCCAAAGCATCGTTGTGGTAACATCTCCAATTGGAGACCAGGCACCTCCGGCATTTGCAGCAATAATAATTAAACCAGCATACCAAAGACGTATGTCTCTTTCTTTAACTATTTTTTGAAGGATTGAAATTAATACTATTGTTGCAGTTAAATTATCTATTATTGCTGACAAGATAAACGCCAAAATAGCAAAAAACCAAAGTGTTTTTACTTTACTTTTAAATTTAATAAAACCCTTTATTATTGAAAAACCATCAAAATAATCTATAATTTCTACAATAGTCATTGCGCCTAAAAGAAATATTAAAATTTCTGCAGTTTTACCCATATGATGCAATAAGGTTTTTTCCATTAAATGCATTCTATCATCATGCGTATAATCGCCAAAACCATCTACCAATCCATGTGTTGAAGGATCAAACCATTGTGTGAAATTTTCAAGACCAAAAGAAATTAAAGCCCAGCAAATAGCCATCATGATCAATGCAGGAATAAGTTTATCAATTTTAAGACTATGTTCTAAAGTAATCGCTAAATAGCCTACTACAAATACAATGATAATTGCTACTTCCATATACTATGTTTAATTATTAATTTCTACCGAATAGCAGCAAATATAAAAA
>JADFSQ010000119.1 GCA_022560715.1 Bacteroidota bacterium | reverse complement strand
AGCCCAACAAGAAAGCAGTGATGTTAACGATATTCTAAAAACTGAAAAGGCTGTGAACGGATTAACAGTAAAAGATATTCAAAATGTGGCAAACGAGTTTTTAGATGAAAACTATTTTTTAGGTATTTTATTACCTGAAGAAGACTAATTATTATATTAATTAAAGCAAAAAGACGGTTTAAACAACCGTCTTTTTTGTTGACCATCTGTTAACAAGTTCCGTTTTTATAACCCACAATTAATTGTATTTTTACGCTGAACTTTTCTATAGTTTTTTAAGATAAGTTTTTATCTAAAACCAAATCATTTAATGGGTAAAATCATTGCAATTGCCAATCAAAAAGGAGGCGTCGGAAAAACAACAACTTCGGTTAATCTTTCCGCTTCACTTGGCGTACTCGAAAAAAAAGTATTACTTATCGATGCCGATCCACAAGCTAATGCAACGTCAGGTCTTGGCGTTGATGTTAACTCTATTGAAAATGGGACTTACCAATTATTAGAACATTCAAGTTCGGCAGAAGAATGTATTGTTAAAACCAGTGCTCCTAATGTAGATATTATTCCTTCTCATATAGATTTAGTAGCCATAGAAATTGAACTCGTTGATAAAGAAGATCGTGAATATATGCTTAAAAAAGCGATTACACATCTAAAATCGGCTTATGATTATATTATAATAGATTGTGCGCCTTCGCTTGGCTTGATTACTCTAAATGCACTGACGGCTGCTGATGCTGTAATGATTCCTATACAGTGTGAATATTTTGCTTTAGAAGGTCTCGGTAAACTTTTAAACACAATTAAAAGCATTCAAAAAATACACAATCCCGAACTCGATATTGAAGGTTTATTACTTACCATGTACGATTCTCGTTTGCGGCTTTCAAACCAAGTGGTTGAAGAAGTTCAAAAACATTTTGACGATATGGTTTTTAAAACCATTATACAGCGCAATGTGAGTTTAGGCGAAGCACCAAGTTTTGGCGAAAGCATAATTAATTATAACGTAAGTAGTAAAGGTGCTGCGAATTACTTAAGTTTGGCTAAAGAAATTATCAATAAAAATACAGATTAATGGCAAAGGCAACTCAAAAGCAAGTACTTGGAAGAGGCTTGTCTGCTCTTTTACAAGATCCTTCAAACGATATACAATCGATTAAAGATAAAAATGCCGATAAAGTAATTGGTAACATTATTGAGTTACCTATAGATTCAATCGAAATAAACCCTTTTCAACCTCGAACTAATTTTAATGAAGAATCCTTACGAGAATTAGCCTCATCTATTAAAGAGCTTGGAGTTATTCAGCCAATTACGGTACGAAAAACAGGATTTAACACATACCAATTGGTTTCAGGAGAGCGTCGTTTAAGAGCTTCAAAATTTATTGATTTAAAAACCATTCCTTCGTATATACGCATTGCAAACGATCAGGAAATGTTAGAAATGGCTTTGGTTGAAAATATTCAAAGGCAAGATTTAGATGCCATAGAAATTGCCTTATCATACCAACGTTTAATTGATGATATTAAACTCACTCAAGAACAAATGAGTATTAGAGTGGGAAAAAAACGCTCTACAATTTCCAACTATTTACGTTTGTTAAAACTCGACCCAATCATCCAAACAGGAATGAGAGATGGTTTTATTTCAATGGGACATGGTCGTGCTATAATTAATGTTGAAGACCAGAATAAACAGTTAGAGATATACGAAAAAATACTCTCGCAAAAATTATCGGTTCGTCAAACCGAGCAACTCGTAAAGAATTACAAAGAACACAATGCCATTTCTACTCCGAGACAAGAAAATATCCCAAATTATGTTAAAGATAGCATTGCAACGATTTCTGAATACTTTGGACAAAGAATAAACGTTAAAATTTCAAAGAATGGAAGTGGTAAAATTACTATCCCATTTCATTCGGAAGAAGATTTTAATAGAATAAAAAAATTGGTTCAACGTGCAAAGTAAACTCCTCTTAATATTATTACTATTACCTATTATCACTTATGCTCAAGAAAACAATATTGAAGGAGAATTGGGAGAAAACATTGTTATTTTAGATTCAACATCCAGACCACCAATAAACCCTTTGTCTCCTGCAAAAGCTGCATTTTATTCGGCAATTCTTCCAGGATTAGGACAAGCATATAATAAAAAATATTGGAAAATCCCAGTAGTATATGCTGCTCTTGGTACAGGAATTTATTTTTATATAGATAACAATAATGAATACAACCGTTATCGTGATGCATTTAAAAATAGGCTTGCTGGTTTTGATAATGATGAATTTTGGGGAACTGATAGTCAAGGCAACGCATTAGCATCGCCACAAATATCTAACTCCGCTCTTATCAGGGCACAGCGTACATTAAGCAGAAATAGAGAAATTTCGCTTTTAATAACCATAGGTATCTATGCCTTAAATATTATTGATGCAAATGTTGATGCACATTTATTACAATTTAATGTAGATAAAAATTTAGCTTTAAAACCTCATTTTAAGTTTAATGAATTAGATGCAACTACAAATTTAGGATTAACTTTAAATTTTCAATTTTAGAAATATAAACCAATGTTATTCAATAAAAGATATAAGACCGCTTTGCTTAAAGACAAAAGACATAAGATTTATTTTTAGTTAACAATTAAACTAAATAGTACATATCATATAAATAAAATTGTAAAAAAACGTCCCGTTGATTGGGATAAAAAAATATGAAAATAGCATTACTTGGCTACGGAAAAATGGGAAAGGTTATAGAGCAAATTGCTTTACAACGTGGTCATGATATTGTTTTAAAAGTAGATGAAAACACAAAGAAATACGATATAGCTATAGCAGATATTGCAATAGATTTTAGTGTGCCAAGTGCAGCAGTTGCAAATATTTCTAATTGTTTGCAACATGGTATTCCTGTTATTTCTGGGACAACCGGTTGGTTAAACGATTATGATAGTATTGTTGATTTATGTGCAGCAAAAAATGGTGCTTTCATCTATGCTTCAAATTTTAGTTTAGGAGTGAATATCTTTTTTGAACTGAATAAATATTTAGCGAAAATGATGGCAAATTTATCGCAATATAATGTGAGTATAGAAGAAATTCACCATACTCAAAAATTAGATGCACCAAGCGGAACGGCAATTACGTTAGCTGAAGGAATTATAAAAAATTCTAATTATAAAAATTGGAAATTAGGAGCAACCAACAACGCCAATGAAATTCCTATTGAAGCAAAACGCATCGAAAATATTTCTGGAACACATAGTATTAATTACGAATCTAAAGTAGATGCTATAAAAATAAAACACATAGCACATAGTAGAGATGGATTTGCTTTAGGTGCAATTATTGCAGCCGAATGGCTATTGAACAAAAAAGGGGTCTTTACTATGAACGATGTGTTAAATATTGGTTAAGATATTTTCAATTTGTAACATAAAAAGTCACTTTATTACTAACTAACAAAATACTTCAATTATGACATTGATACAATGGTTTATATTTTTCTTAATAATTCAAGTTGTGCATGGATTAGGCACGTGGAAATTATATATTAAAGCAGGTCGACAACCTTGGGAAGCATTTGTTCCTGTATATAATGCTTTTATATTAATGAAGATTATTAATCGCTCACCTTGGTGGACGATTTTACTTTTCTTACCGATTATCAACCTTATTATGTTTCCTGTAGTATGGGTAGAAACTGCTCGTAGTTTTGGTAAGAATACATCTTTAGACACCTTTTTAGCTGTTGTTACTTTTGGTTTATATAACTACTACATTAATTACTTTACTGATGCTAAATACATAGAAAACAGAAGCCTTCATCCTAAAAGTGCATCTGGAGATTGGGTGAGTTCAATACTCTTTGCCATAGTTGCTGCAACACTTGTACATACTTATTTTATTCAGCCTTATGTTATTCCGTCTTCTTCTTTAGAAAAATCATTGTTGGTTGGCGATTTTCTGTTTGTAAGTAAATTTCATTATGGTTCAAGAGTACCTATGACAACTGTGGCTGCACCAATGGTACACGATACAATTCCTGTTTTGAAAAAGAAATCATACCTATTCAATGATGATTTCACTAAAAGAAAAACCTCATGGCTAAACAAATTACAGTTGCCATATTTGAGGCTTCCAGGTTTTCAAAAAATAAAACGCAACGAGATTGTGGTATTTAATCAACCTGTAGATACCTTGTTGGATATGAATAATTTCTTTCCAGACAGAAACTACTACAAACCAATAGATAAAAAAACCAACCTTGTAAAGCGCTGTGTTGGTATTGCTGGAGATTCACTCGAAGTTCGAAATGGATACGTATATATTAATGGTAAAAAGAATGAATTGCCAGATCGTGCCGAAATACAATTTTCATATTATGTGCAGCCTAAAACCAATCAGTTTAACATAAAACAAATGTACGATCTGTATAAAATAACTGATCCATTTGGTATCATAAATAATCAAAACACTTATAAATTTGTAGCTATTGGTGACGAAACCATAAAAAAGTTTAAGAATCATCCTAATGTTTTAAGTGCTACTCCTATTTTAGAAACACAAGGTTTAAGGAATTCAAAAATATTTCCTCACAATCCAAATTACAACTGGAATGTTGATTTTTTCGGTCCGATTTATATTCCAGAAGCTGGAAAAACCATAGATATTAATCTTGAAGTTTTACCACTCTATAAGCGAGTAATAACTGAATATGAGCGTAATGATTTGCGAATTGAAGGAAACCAGATTTATATTAATGGTAAGTTATCTAACACATATACTTTTAAACAAGATTACTATTGGATGATGGGAGACAATCGTCATAACTCTATTGATGCACGGTTTTGGGGATTTGTACCTTTCAATCATGTTGTTGGCAAACCCGTATTTATATGGATGAGTATTGACGGTATTAACAATGGTATAAAAAATTGGAAAATTCGTTGGGATCGTGTGTTTTCAACTGTACACGGTAGTGGTAAACGCGTATCTTATTTAATTCCGTTTTTGGTTGTATTATTGGGTTGGTATGGATTTAGTTGAAGTAGCGCCAGCCTATGATCACGCACAGATTACAGCCGTTGCAGGCGCCACAATTATTTGGACCTATCTCAGCATGATAGCGTCGAAGAAGGAATCAAATGGATAACACAAAACCAACAGCACAGATTTTAGGACGATTTAATCCGTTAAATGACGGACATCTAGCCTTATTTAATGAAGTTTTTCGTAAAGCAGATCCGGATAGGCAGCCAAGGCATCGCGAGCCAACAAGTGAAGCTCACCAGATTTGTATTATGGTGCGCGATATGGGTAAGAACAATTTCGAAGAAATTAAATCGGCGATTGAAGCTGAGTTAGAAGAAGATTATAACGACAGATACGTTATTATCCAAGTACCTAATATTACCAATATCTTTTATGGTAGACAAGTTGGATTTGACGTGGATAGAATTGATCTTCCAGAACATTTAGAACCTGTTGAAAATAGAACAAAAATCACCGCTGAAGAAAAAGCAAAATCGCATCATTTTTGGCAAGGTCGCCAATAATTTTACAGAGTTCCTAATCCAGATATAAATCCTGTTGGAACTGTATCATGAAATGCCGATGCACCAAAATTCGCAGTAACAGTCCAGCTTCGGTTATCACTGCCAGAGCCAATTTTAGCAAACATAGCATTATCTTTTAATAAATCATCCCTAAATGTAGGACTAGTTCCGGCTGCCGGATCTCCGCCACCAATCCATACTCCATTACCAGCAAACCATAATGAACCAGTATCAGCATCAAAGGCAACATTAATATAATCACCTGCACCATATCTAACAGCTAAACTAGTGAAATCAACAAAACTTCCTTCGTCGGTACCCGATATTAGAGAGTTGCCGTCTGGTCCAGTGGTGCCGTCTGTAAACATTATTGTCCAAATTTTATTTTCTTCAAATTGGGCAAACAGAGAAGCACTGCTAGTTGACATTCCCAAAAATACATTTTGACTTATCACGTCTACATCAGCCTCCCAATACCATTTATTTGATGAAACGCCAACTGTACTTCGAACACTTCCACGACTACTATCTGGCCAATCTGCGGTTAAATTACCATTACTCAAAGTCATGCTAGCACTCTTGTCGCTTGGATTTAATGTAGCAAAGGTACTAATAGATGGTGGGCCGCCTGCTCGATCTGCCTCAATTTCTGAAGTGGTTTGTCCCGCTCCGCCTGGACCAGGTCCTTGTCCTGTAAATGGATTAATTGATACAGATGCGTCATCAGGATCTGATGTTCCTGAGTAAGTCGGTGTCGGAACTTCCGCAGTAATTTGTCCACTAAATGACGGAAATATTCCTGTTTTTGAT
>JADFSQ010000118.1 GCA_022560715.1 Bacteroidota bacterium | reverse complement strand
GATAAAAGTGGGTCAAACAATATGTATTCAATTTAAATTTTTTAAGTCAACAATAATGATTTGAAAAATAAAATGGATTAAAAAATATGATAACGTATATCTCAATGCTTCGAGGGATTAATGTAAGCGGACAAAAAAAAGTTCCGATGGCAGAATTGCGCGAGTTACTTGAAACGTCTGGACTTCAAAACCTGACGACTTATATACAAAGTGGGAATGTGATATTTAATGCTTCCAATCAAAATTCTTCACAATTAGAGAAACAAATTAAAAAAGCCATTATGGAATATTTTGGTTTTGATGTTTCGGTTTTGGTAAAAACGCCAAAAGAAATACAATCTATTTTAGAGAATGCTCCTTTTTCGGATAAAAAACCAGAGCAAATATATTTCACTCTTTTAAGTCAAATTCCAGACCCAAATTTAGTACAAGAGCTTAGGAAGATTAACTATCCTAATGAGGGATTTATCATAACTGATTATTGTGTTTATGGTTATAGCTTAATAGGTTTTGGTCGTGCAAAATGCAGTAATAATTTCTTTGAACGTAAATTGAAAGTATCTTCAACTAGCAGAAATTATAATACTATGATGAAGTTATTATCTTTGTCGAAAGAAATAGAAGTTAATGGTTGAACAAGATTTTATTCCTAAATATAATTATAAATTAACTATTGAAAGTGGAAAATTTACATGGCAATCGCCAAGCAACATTGCATTAGTTAAATATTGGGGAAAAAAAGAACATCAAATTCCAGAAAACCCATCTATAAGTTTTACGCTCAATACTTGTAAAACGACGACAACTTTAAAATTTGAAAAAAAAGAAGTTCCAACCGAATTGTTTTCTTTTGATGTGTTTTTAGACGGTAAAAAGCAAGACGATTTTAAACCAAAAATTGAAACCTTTTTTAAACGAATAGAAAGTTATCTTCCTTTTTTAAAGGAGTATCATTTTGTAATTGAAACTTCAAATTCGTTCCCACACAGTTCAGGAATTGCATCATCAGCATCAGGAATGAGTGCTTTAGCATTATGCTTAATGAGTATTGAAAAATTATTAATTGAATCGGATGTCACGTCGAGCGCAGTCGAGGCGTTTTATAATGAAGAATATTTCAACAAAAAAGCATCATTCCTATCACGATTAGGCTCAGGATCTGCTTGCCGAAGTATTGAAGGCGATCTCATTGTTTGGGGAATTCATAAAGATATTGAAAGAAGTTCTAATCTATTCGGAATAAAATATCCTTATCAAGTTCATAATAATTTTAAAAATTATCAGGACACCATTTTATTGGTTGACAAAGGTGAGAAGAAAGTAAGTAGTACTGTTGGTCATAATTTAATGCATGATCATCCATTTGCCCAACAGCGTTTTGAGCAAGCAAATAATAATATTTCTAAATTAATAGAAGTATTCAAAACAGGAAATTTAAAATCATTTATTGAGATTGTAGAAAGTGAAGCACTAACGCTTCATGCAATGATGATGACGAGTTTGCCCTATTTTATATTAATGAAGCCAAATACACTTAAAATAATTAATGCTATATGGTCGTTTAGAAACCAAACAGGTTTACATATTTGTTTTACATTAGATGCCGGAGCAAACGTGCATGTGTTATACCCTGAAAATGATACAGAACAAGTGCTTAAATTCATTCAAAATGAATTAGTTGCACATTGCCAAAATGCTCACTATATTTGCGACAGAATTGGTTTTGGAGCAAAGCAAAATCTTTAAAAAGTTTGCAGTGTTCAGTCTTCAGTTGGCAGTTTAAATGGAATTGATTTATTTTCATAAGACCGTATACTGAATACTGCATACTGAATACTGAATACTATTTTATGAAAGGACCTCTTTTTTACTCAAAAATATTACTCTTTGGAGAGTATGGCATCATTAAAGATTCCAAGGGTTTATCAATTCCCTATAATTTTTATAATGGCGCTTTAAAAATGGATGAGCATCCTACTTTAGAAGCTATAAAATCTAATAAAAACCTAAAAAAGTTTGTAGATTTTTTAGAAACAATAAATATAGATATTGTTGCTTTTGATAAAGATAAACTAAAGCAAGATATTGAAGCTGGTATGTATTTTGATTCGTCTATACCGCAAGGTTATGGTGTTGGAAGTAGTGGAGCTATAGTCGCAGCTTTTTACGACAAGTATGCACAAAACAAAATCACAGTTTTAGAGAATTTAACACGAGAAAAATTGTTAAAGCTTAAGACTATTTTTTCAGAAATGGAATCGTATTTTCATGGCAAATCTTCAGGTTTAGACCCTTTAAATAGTTATTTAAGTCTTCCTATTTTAATTCATTCTCAAGATAATATTGAAGCTACAGGAATACCTTCACAAAAAAAATCTGGAAAAGGCGCTGTGTTTTTATTAGATAGCGGAATTTCTAGCGAAACTGCTCCAATGGTTCGTATTTTTATGGAGAGCATGAAACAAAAGGGATTTCGGAAAATGCTCAAAGATCAATTTATAAAATATACAGATTCTTGCGTAGATGACTTTTTAAAAGGTGATATTAATTCCTTATTTGAAAACACGAAACAGCTTTCAAAAGTGGTTTTAAATCATTTTAAACCAATGATTCCTAAACAGTTTCACGAACTTTGGAAAAAAGGAATTGAAACCAACGAATACTATTTAAAACTTTGTGGCTCTGGTGGTGGAGGTTATATTCTTGGGTTTACTATGGATATGGATATTGCCAAAAAATCTCTTGCAGCCTATAAATTAGAGGTGGTTTATAATTTCTAACTTTATGTCATCCTGTCCCGATAACTATCGGGATTGATTCAGGATCTCATCAAATGTATTAGTATGCTCACAAGAAAACAAAAACACATTCTACTCAAGTTTTTCAGTATGTTTTCTGTGGTGCGTGGATATAATATTTTAATTATTATTATTGCTCAATATTTATCTTCAATTTACATTTTAGCACATAATAAACCGTTAAGAGAAGTTGTATTCGATTTGAATTTGTTAATGCTGGTTTTAGCTTCTTCAGCAACAATTGCCGGAGGTTATATCATCAACAACTTTTACGATTCAGAAAAAGATTTAATCAATCGTCCACAAAAGTCTATGTTGGACAGATTGGTAAGTCAGAACACGAAATTAGTATTCTACTTTGTGCTTAATTTTTTGGCAGTAATTATGGCAAGTTATGTGTCGTTTAGAGCAGTAATTTTCTTCTCACTTTACATTTTTGCTATTTGGTTTTATTCGCATAAGCTGAAAAAATTACCAATAGTTGGAAATTTAACTTCTTCTATTTTAACCATCACACCTTTTTTTGCAGTTTTTATTTATTACAAAAATTTTGAAACCGTTATTTTTGTGCATGCCATGTTTTTATTCTTGATTATTGCAATGCGCGAACTCACTAAAGATTTAGAAAACATTAAAGGCGATTTGGCACTTAATTATAAAACGATTCCAATAGTATATGGAGAGAAAACGTCGAAAACAATGCTGACTTTTTTGGCTGTTTTAACATTGATTCCTGTTTATTTGCTTATTTTTAATTTTAATATTGGCAAGATGAATTACTTCTTTTATTTAAGTGTCGTGTTACTTTTTATATTCTTTCTATTACTTTGGAAATCTAAAACTAAAACACATTATTTGATACTGCATAATATCCTTAAATTTATTATTGTTGCTGGTGTTTTCAGTATTTTATTAATTGATGTAGATTTGCTTTTAAACCGAATTTTATAATGGAAAACACACTCAAAATTGCTTTAGCACAAATCGCTCCAGTTTGGTTAGATAAAACTGCTACACTTGAAAAAGTTGAACAATCAATTCTGGATGCTGTAAAACAAAATTGCGAACTTATTGTATTTGGAGAAGGCTTAATTCCAGGTTATCCGTTTTGGTTAGCTTTAACTGGAGGAGCAGAATGGGATAAAAAAGTAAACAAAGAATTACACGCACATTATGTTAGAAATTCTATTCAAATTGAAGCAGGAGAGTTAGACGAAATCTGTAAACTTTCGAAAGAAAATAAAATTGCTATTTACCTCGGAATAATAGAACGCGCCAAAAATCGTGGAGGTCATAGTTTGTATGCATCATTAGTGTATATCAATCAAGAAGGCGACATAAAATCTGTGCATCGGAAACTGCAGCCTACTTATGATGAACGTTTAACCTGGTCTCCTGGAGACGGTAACGGTTTACAAGTTCATCAGTTGAAGGAATTTACAGTTGGAGGTTTGAACTGTTGGGAAAACTGGATGCCTTTGCCACGAACAGCATTATATGGTTTAGGAGAGAATCTTCATATTGCAGTTTGGCCTGGAAACGATAATAACACCAAAGATATTACTCGTTTTATTGCTCGTGAATCACGTTCGTTTGTAGTATCAGTATCCTCTCTTATGAATAAAACAGATTTTCCAGAAAACACACCACATTTAGAAAAAATCTTAAAGAATGCACCCGATGTTTTAGCCAATGGAGGCAGTTGTATTGCAGGACCTGATGGCAAATGGATTATAGAACCTGTAATAAACAAAGAGGGATTAATTATTGAAACCATAGATTTTAATCGTGTGCTCGAAGAGCGTCAAAATTTTGATGTAGTAGGTCATTATTCACGTCCTGATGTTACTAAACTTATTGTGAATCGAGAACGACAATCTACGGTTGAATTTAAAGAATTCAAAAATTTCAAATAGCAAATTTCAAAACTCAATATTGGAATTTATAATTTAACCTTTTGGTGCTTTAAAGCAAAAGGCTTTACTTACCTTTGCACAAAATTTGTAATTATGAGTAAGCAGGTCAACAGAAAAGATAAAGGTAAATCGCACGAACGCGTTGGTAAAACGAGTTTTAAAAAAGCCTATGCAAAAGGGAATGTGCCTGTAAAAAAGAAAGTACAGCCTAAAGCGAAGTCTAATCCTGACCAAATTCGTTTAAACAAATACATTTCAAATTCTGGAATTTGTTCACGTCGTGAAGCTGATATGCATATTTCCATAGGCAGTGTTACAGTAAACGGCAAAGTAATTACCGAAATGGGCTACAAAGTAAAGTTGGAGGACGATGTTCGTTTTGATGGCTCACGAATTAATCCTGAAAAGAAAGCCTATGTTTTGCTTAATAAACCCAAAGGATTTGCCACAACTACAAGCGGAAATAAAGGGCGTACAGTTATGGATTTGGTTGCCAATGCAACCGCTTCACGAATAAAACCCATTGGTCGTTTAGGTAGAAACTCTACAGGATTGCTCTTGTTTACCAACGATGAAACCATAGTAAAAAAGTTTACTAATTCTAAAAACGGTGTGGCACGATTGTTTCATTTAGAATTGGATAAAAATTTAAAATATGAAGACCTTAAAAAAATCAAAGAGGGTTTTAAAATTGATGGTAAAGAAATTTCAGTAGAAGATATAAGCTATATTGAAAAAGCTCCAAAAAGAGAAATTGGATTAAAAATAAAAAATACAGGAAACTCTATTATTCGTACAATTTTTGGTCATTTAAACTATGACATTATTCGACTGGATTGTGTTATGATTGCCGAACTTACCAAAAAAGATATTCCTCGCGGACATTGGAAATTGTTAACAGAATTGGAGATTAATAATTTAAAGATGCTATAATAAAGTTTGCAGTTTGCAGTAACAGTAAGCAGTTATTTGGGTATGAATGCTTTAGATTTTATTGAAATCTCCTTGTTCTGTTGAACGCATTGAAAATGCCTTTTTAAAAAACACTTCCCAAACAAACACACTATAAACAATCACATATTCTAAACCTATAATCCATAAGTTTTCTGTATTATCACTATTGGCATAAGCCAAATAACTTAGTATAATTACAAAACTCCATACTAAAGGAAACTTATATTTGGTAAATACCGACAAAATAAGGAGTGTAGCAATATACCAAGGATGCACAGTGGTTGATGTAAAGTAGTAAAACGATAACACCAATAACATTGCTGTAATCAATTCAATCGTTGTTTTATTCTTTCTGAAAAATGTGACCACAAGCACAAAAAGGACAACAATAATTGGGATAATTTTTCCAATAATGGCAATTTCATTCCATCCTCTAAATGAGTAGCCAATCTCACGAGCTATATAATAAATGCTTGCATTAAATTCAAAATTATTAAACCAAAGCGCAACCGTTTGAGTGTAATTAGTTATAAATTTAGATGAGTAAAAAGGAAGAAACAATAGTAAGGTTGTAATACCAACTATTGCATAAAATGCAATCAGCCTTGTTATTCTTAAGAAAAGTGAAGAATCTAAATTATGAGATTTCTCACTTTCGTTCGAAATGACATCTTGCTTTTTCTGGTAGTTGAGCGTAGCCGAGTTTTGGTTGCTGAGCGTAGTCGAAGTAAACCACTGATAAAACAGTGGCAAAAAT
>JADFSQ010000117.1 GCA_022560715.1 Bacteroidota bacterium | reverse complement strand
TATCTGCAGTACTTTCATATTCAGTTTTTTTAGTAGTGTCTACACAACTAAAAATGATTAGTGCGAAGAATAGTGTTGATAGTTTTAGTGTTGTCATCACAGTTATTATAATTTATTACACAAAATTAAAGCCTTAAAATAGTTAAAAATATGATTAAAATCATATTTGAAATAAAAAAACATTTATTTTAATTGAGAAAAAATTTAAAAGCTAAACTGTTTGGGGCTTATCTTCAATAGTGAAGTCATAAATGTTTTTTACAAATTTTAGAATTTAATATTTAGTATTTATATGGTCATCGAAAACAGCTGTGTATCAGGCTTTTTACGTTGTAATAACATATCGAATGCCATACATACATTTCTAACAAATGGTTGTCCTTTTTTAGTCAACTCAATGGCATTTGAATCAATAAAAAGCAACCCATCTGCCTCCATTTCTTTTAATTTTATGAGTATCTCAGGTAGCTCCTTAATATATAAATAGTCCTTACTCCAAGAGGTTTTGAAATTACACATTAAATTAAGGATATGTTTTCTAATAATTAGGTCTTCTTCATTTAAAATATGCCCTCTGTAAACAGGTAAAATGTTTTCATTCAGTAAATGATAATATTCTTCTATCCTTTTTACATTCTGAGCAAATCCGTACCAACTATCACTAATTGACGACACTCCTAACCCAATCATGGCTTGGGTTTTTGACACTGTATAACCCATAAAATTTCTATGAAGAGTGTTGTTCTTCATGGCTTGATAAAGTGAATCTGTAGATAAGGCAAAATGATCCATTCCAATTTCGTAATATCCAACTTCTGAAAGTAATTTTTTTCCTAACTCGTATTGATCATGTTTTAAAGTAGGAGATGGTAAATCGGATTCTTTAAATCCTCTCTGTCCATTTCCTTTTATCCAGGGCACGTGTGCATAACTATAAAATGCCAAACGGTCTGGCAATAATTCCTTTGTTTTTAATATTGTATGTTCAATATGTTCCAATGTTTGAAAAGGCAATCCGAAAATGATATCATGACTTACAGAAGTATATCCAATTTCTCTTGCAGTTTCTGTAGCTTTTTTAACATTTTCAAATGGTTGAATTCTGTGTATTGCTTTCTGAACCGTTAGATTATAATCCTGAACACCATAACTCACACGTCTAAATCCAACATCATAAAGTGCTTGCAAATGTTCACGAGTAGTATTATTGGGATGACCTTCAAAACTAAATTCATAATCTTCTGCCAAACTTGAATGTCTTGTAATGCCTTTTATTAATCGTTTTAAATGTTCCGGGCTAAAAAAGGTTGGTGTTCCTCCACCAAGATGCAACTCTTTAATAATTGGTTTTTCATCTAATAAATCTAAATACAGACTCCATTCCTTTAATACAGCATCTATATATGGTGATTCAACCTCATGTCTTTTCGTTATTCGTTTGTTGCAGCCACAAAACGTGCACAAACTCTCACAATATGGCAAATGAATATATAGACTTATACCTTCAGTAAAATTACTTTCATTAAATGATTGAATTAAAGATGACTTCCAGAGTTTTAATGAAAAGGTGTCATTATTCCAATACGGAACCGTTGGATAACTAGTATATCTAGGACCAGCAATATTATATTTACTTACTAAATTGCACATACCTATTAATTAAGGTCAAATTTAAAAAGTATAAAGTAACTAAAATATGACAATTGTCATATCTCTCAAAATAGATACTATTACCAAAAATAGACACATTTAATAGGAAGATAAAATTAGAAGGTAATTTAGATGAAAAACAAATAAAACGTGTTTTACAAATTGCCGACAAATATCCTGTACGTAAAACGCTTCATAGCAAATTCAAATAATAACTAATTTGATTTAGTGAACTCATCTTGACTTTCTGTAATTGGCTGCAAAATCAACATTTTGCTTTCATATTTTGTCTTTTTATTACTTCGTAACTCTGTTATGAAGTGCAAAAAAGCCTTCATCTGAAAACAAAAGCCTGATTATTCGCCTTAATAAAAAAAATCAAGATGAGTTCAGTACAGAAATTTGCAAATGGTGAATTATCTGCTTAACTTTCATTCAAAATTAAATAACACTAAAATACCATGAAAAAAGCATCGATTTTTATTCTCGCATTAACCTTAGCTTTTGCAGTAGCATGTAAAGGCGAAAAAAAAGAAACCGAAACAACTACTGAATCTGAAGTAGAAAAAACCGAAGTGCAAAGTGAAACTACAACTTCTGAAGCAAAACATGTTTCTGTTTCCTTAGAATCTAAAAGTAATAGTACTGTAACCGGAACTGTAACCTTTACACAAGAAGGCGATATTGTTACTATGGTTGCAACAATAAGTGGTTTAAGCGAAGGTACTCATGCCATTCACTTACATGAAAAAGCAGACTGCTCTTCCGACGATGGAAAATCTTCAGGCGGACATTGGAATCCAACTGCACAACCTCACGGAAAATGGGGAGCAGCCGAAGGTTTTCATAAAGGAGATATAGGTAATTTTGAAGCAGATGCCGATGGTAATGGTTCTATTACGTTCACATCAGACCAATGGTGTATTGGCTGTAGTGACGACACCAAAGATATTCTGGGCAAAGCTATAATTGTACACGAAGGTACCGACGATTTCACCTCTCAACCAAGTGGTGCCGCAGGAACCAGAGTAAGTTGTGGTGGTGTTATTCAATAATAAATGGCAAAAAATACATTCGATAAGCAATATGTAACCAATTTATTAAACAAAAACAAAAAACGCATATCGATTGAAATATCTCAAAGCAAGGAGTTAATATATTTGATTAAAGAATCTACAATCAGGCAACTAACAGATAATGAAAAATCAAAAATAAAAATACAACTATTAGATATTTTTAAAACGATTCCAGCATTAGCAATTTTTATGCTTCCTGGCGCAATGTTATTATTGCCATTAGCTATCAAATTAATACCAAATTTATTACCTTCTGCTTTTTCTAAAAATTTTGAAGAAGAATAATAACTAAAGAGTATGGGTTTAACTAACAACGATATTTTTAAAAAATTACGTGTGGCGCATAAACTACGTGACGACGACATTGTAAAAATTTGTGCTTTAAAAGATTTTAGAATTTCTAAAAGTGAATTAGGAGCAATTTTCAGGAATGAGAACCATCCAAAATATGTAGAATGTGGCGATCAATTTTTACGAAACTTTCTTGATGGCTTAATTATTCATTTGCGAGGTCCAATGCCTCCTAAAAAGAAATAAAATTATTTTTAAAGTGATTATTGAACAACATGTTTTTCCAGACTAACCCATAACATATAATTAATGAAATCGTTTACAATCAAAGAAATCAATGCCATCTTAAATGGCGAATTACTTGGAGATACCAACCAGCTAATACTTGGACCCGAACAATTGGAAAGGGCTAACAATAATCACATTACTTTTATTGGTAGTACAAAATATGTTCGTCTTTGGGAGACTTCAAATGCTTGTGCTGCCATTGTGGACGAAAAATTAGATGTCGAACCTGGTAATAATCGTGCGTTAATTAAAGTTAAAAATGCCGATTTAGCCATGACAAAATTATTGGAAGTATTCAATCCAGACCCACCACATTTTGACGAAGATATTCATCCATCAGCAGTGATCCATAAATCTGCAACTATTGGAAACAACTGCAAGATTGGTGCTGGTTGTTATATTGGTAAAGATGTTGTTTTAGGCGATGCTGTTATTTTATATCCTAACGTTACAATTTTTGATGAAACAAGAATTGGCAATAATACTGTTATTTGGTCAGGAACAGTAATTCGAGAGCGCTGCGAAATAGGCAACGATTGTATTTTTCACACCAATGTTAGTATTGGTGCTGATGGTTTTGGCTATCGACCTAGCGATGATGGTAGAGGACTGGTTAAAATTCCACAAATAGGAAATGTTATTATAGGAAATGCTGTAGAAATTGGAGCAAATTCTTGTGTTGATCGCGGTAAGTTTAGTTCTACAATTATTGGAGATGGTTGTAAAATAGATAATCTTGTTCAAATTGCTCACAATTCAATTATGGGACGTTCTTGTATTATGGCTGGACATAGCGGACTTGCAGGATCTGTTACACTCGGTGATGGTGTTGTAATTGGTGGAAGTGCATCAATTAAAGACCATACAACCATCCATTCGGGAGCTACAGTAGGTGCCGGTTCTGGTGTGATGGGAGATGTTGAAGCTGGAAAAACCGTTTTAGGTTATCCTGCTAAAGATGCCAGAGAAATGCTAAAAGAATGGGTTACTATTAGAAGGCTCGTTAAAAACTACAATACAAAATAGGTGTTTTTGTATTAAGAATCACACAAGGTTTTGTGTTACTTTCTTGACGGCTTAATTATTCATTTGCGAGGGCCAATGCCGGAAAAAGAAAAAAATAGTTGACTTACTGTAACAATCTCAATCATTGGTTATCCTTAATAGTAATCAATCAAAAAAATGTTATGAAAATCAATACAAAAAATGAATTATTAGCTTTATTATTTATTCTTCTTCCAGTTATTCTTTTTGCTCAAGCAGAAATTATTTTTAACGATGTTAAACTCGATGAATCTTTAAAAACAGTAAAAGAGAAGTTAATATCAATTTCAGAATCAACTAATGTTATCACTATTAATAATCCAAGTTTCCCATTAGCTAAAGACACCGAAGAACACCTTATTTGCACGAATATAAAAACCGAAAACGGAGTAATTAAAAGAGCAGTTTTTACTTTTGCCGATGATAAATTAAGCTATATTGAAGCAAGAGGAAATACCTATAACGTATTTGCAAGTAAACGTAAAGATACTGCAAGAACTTACATGGACTATGAAGTTTATTTTAAAGACAAATTATTTTTAAACATGAAAAAAGATATTGCCTGGATTTTAAATCAAGAGGCTATGCATACTAATTTGTTTACTTGGGAAAATCCTTATTTAAATTCAGAATATTCAAAAAAATCTGTTTCAAATACATCTGAAAAAATTCCTGCATTTCTTAAAATGGGAGCATCTATTGATAAGCTTAAACCATTATTTGAAGCCAATAGTAATTTTACTAATACCGAAAAACTAGATGGTTCCGATCCTAATGCCCAATTACAAATAAACTGTTTTGGTGTAGATTACCTTGGATTTCCAAGAAAAGTAGAAGCACGTTTTGGTAATAATAAGCTCAATGTAGTTTGGATATTAACAGCCAAAGGAGAAGAGGATCGTATTAGAAAAGCTTTAATAGCTCAATATGGCAAACCTATCTTTACAAACGATGATTGGGAAATTTATAATAACTGGCAAGTTGGTTTAAGAAAAGATAAACCAGAAATATTACTTATGACACAAAAAATTGGCCTAGAATACAAAACAAGTTATTTTAAACAATAAATGTTATTCCAACCAAGATTTAAAATCTTTAACACGCTCTCGAGCTACAATAATTTCTTGTTCATTATACGAGTTCAATTTTATTTGTAAACGTGAGTTCGTATAACTTATCATGTCTTTGATTGCATTAATGTTTACAAAGAATTTGCGGTTAATACGAAAAAAGGTTTGTGGTTCAAGTTCGTTTTCCAGTTGCTCTAAAGTGGTGTCTAAAAGATAGTTTCTGCCTTCAGTTGTATATAAATAGGTGCCTTTGTTTTCACTGTAAAAACATTCTATATCATCGATGTAAATCAGCTTTAAATGCTGCCCAACTTTTATCGAAAAGCGTTTTTTATAGCCTCTGTCTATTGGATTAACGAGTAATTTCTTGATGTCGTCAAAATCCAATATAACCGTTTGTTTTTGTGGCAATCCTGCTTTGTATTTATTAACTGCTTCAGATAATTCATCTATATCAATAGGCTTTAACAAGTAATCAATACTGTTATGTTTGAAGGCTTGCAAGGCATATTCGTCATAAGCTGTTGTGAAAATTATGGCTGATTTAATCTCGATGGCTTCAAAAATTTCAAAAGATAAGCCGTCACTCAATTGTATATCAAGAAAAATTAAATCGGGATGTTCGTTATTTTGAAACCAAGCTATAGATTCTTCAACCGAATGTAACATGGTTTGGGTTTCAATACGCAAGGTATTAAGCATTCGTTGTAACCTACGAGCCGAAGGCTTTTCGTCTTCTATAATAATTACGTTCATATTTATTTTTCCACGAAAGTGGAAATCTTTTTTAATTTATATTCTACTTTTTCCTTTTAATAATATCCATAAACTATCAACTGCTGACTGCATACTGAACATTATTCCCAACGGCGTTTATCCTTATTCATATATTCTTCAATCTTGCGTTTTTCCCAATTTTTTCCGAACAAAAAATCTGGTCCAAAAACTCCCAATGCATGAAATGCCAAGCCTATTCCCCAAAAAAATGCTGTTGCAAAAGTTTTTAATTCCCAAATGCTTTCATCTTCATC
>JADFSQ010000116.1 GCA_022560715.1 Bacteroidota bacterium | reverse complement strand
GAGTTGAAAATGTCATTAAATTATTGTGCGACACAACATGTATATTACCTCATAATCCGGAACCATTGCCCGAAAATCTGTCTGACCTTGCAAAAACAGTGGTTAAAGACAATGCCCACCTGGGCTTTGCTGTTGATACAGATGTTGACAGATTGGCAATAGTCTGTGAAGATGGAGAAATGTTTGGCGAGGAGTACACTCTTGTAGCAATTGCCGATTATGTATTGAAGCATAACAAAGGCAATACTGTTTCGAATCTCTCATCTACAAGAGCTTTGAAGGACATTACTTTAAAATCAGGTCAAATCCATTACTCATCAGCGGTTGGAGAAGTAAATGTTGTTGAAATGATGAAGGAAAAAATGCCGTTATTGGTGGCGAGGGAAATGGAGGTGTAATCTATCCCGAACTTCATTATGGACGCGATTCACTTGTAGGGATTGCACTGTTCCTTTCTTACCTGGCACAGTCCAAATTAAATTGTTCCAAGTTAAGAGCACAATTCCCGAATTATTACATATCAAAAAATAAAATTTATGTCAACAGAACGTACCTGGGCTGAACCTTATAAAATAAAGATGGTTGAGCCTGTCTTTATGACAACTGAAGCACACAGAAAAAAAGCTATTGAAGAAGCTGGATATAATACCTTTTTACTTAAATCGGCAGATGTTTATATAGATTTGCTTACAGATAGTGGTACTTCAGCAATGAGCGATCGCCAATGGGCAGGTCTTATGATGGGAGATGAAGCATATGCTGGTAGTAGAAACTATTATAATCTGGTAGAAACTATTCAGAAATATTATAGTTATAAGCATGTTGTTCCTACTCATCAAGGCAGAGCTGCCGAACATATTTTATCACAAATTTTAATTAATGAAGGAGATTATTTGCCGGGAAACATGTACTTTACAACTACAAAACTTCATCAAGAACTTGCAGGTGGCAAATTTGTAGATATTATCGTGGATGAGGCACACGACCCAGATAATTTATACAAATTTAAGGGAGACGTAAACCTTGAAAAATTAGAAGCTCTTATTAATAAAGTTGGAGCTAATAAAATTCCTTATGTATCTATAGCAACTACTGTTAATATGGCTGGAGGTCAACCTATATCTCTAAACAACCTGAAAGCTATCCGAAAACTTACCAACAAACATGGTATTAAAATTATTCATGATATGACTCGTGTTGCAGAAAATGCATTTATGATTCAGCAAAATGAAGAAGGTTATGAAAATAAATCAACAGCAGAAATAGTTTATGAAATATGTTCTTTAACAGATGGAGCTACTATGAGCGCTAAAAAGGATGCAATGGTAAACATTGGTGGATTTCTTGCCATTAATGATCCGGAAATTTATGTTAAAGCTCAAAATATGGTTGTAGTTTACGAAGGACTACATACTTATGGAGGTATGGCAGGAAGAGATATGGAAGCCCTTGCTATTGGCATTAAAGAATCTGTACAAGATGAACATATTAAAGCAAGAGTCGGACAAGTATTTTATCTTGGTGCTAAACTTCTTAAATTAGGAATCCCAATTGTAAAACCTGTAGGAACTCATGGTATTTTTATTAATGCAAAAAAATTCTTATCACATGTTCAGCAGTCAAATTTTCCGGCACAAACACTTGCTGCAGAAATATATGTTGATTCAGGTGTAAGAGCAATGGAAAGAGGTGTGGTTTCAGCAGGTAGAAATAAAGAAACTGGAGAACATAATTATCCTAAATTAGAGCTTGTTAGATTAACCATTCCCAGAAGAGTTTATACCCAAGCTCATATGGATGTTATTGCAGAATCTGTACAAAGAGTTTATGAAAGAAGAGATTCTATTAAAGGAATGAAATTGATTTATGAACCTGAATATTTGAGATTTTTCCAAGCTAAATTTGAAAAATTGTAATTAAAAGATAATACTCTTAAAAACAAACTTTTTTCCTAAACTCTATATTTAATAAAAACAACAACTATGCAACACAAAACAATTATAGAGCCTTTCAGGATAAAAATGGTTGAACCAATATATATGTCAACCGAAAAAGAAAGGCTTAATTACTTAAAAGAAGCCAAGTATAATTTGTTTTTACTTGAATCAAGAAAAGTAATTATTGATTTGTTAACAGATAGTGGCACAACTGCTATGAGTGCCGAACAATGGGCAGGTATCATGAGAGGAGACGAATCTTATGCTGGATCAAAAAGTTGGGAAAGAATGCGAGATGCAGTTAGTAAACTTACAGGATATCCTCACATTATTCCAACTCACCAAGGTAGAGCAGGCGAAAGTATCCTATATTCTTATTTAGGTGGAAAAGGAAAGGTTTTTATAAGTAATACTCATTTCGACACTACAAGGGCAAATATTGAATATGCTGACTCAATAGCAATTGATTGTATTACTGAAGAAGGAATGCAACCATCACTAAATCGTCCATTTAAAGGCAACATTGATATTAAAAAATTCGAAGACACTATTATCCAGTATGGAGCAGAAAACGTAAGTGCTGTAATACTTACGGTTACTAACAATAGTGGAGGCGGACAACCAGTTAGTATGCAAAATGCTAAAGATGTAAGAACTGTTTGTAACAAATACAATATTTTATACATTTTAGATTGTTGCCGAATTGCTGAAAATGCTTATTTCATTGCTCAAAGAGAAGAAGCTTATAAAAATGTAAGTTATAAGGCTATTGCACAAGAAATGTTTGCTTTAGCTGATGGTGCTGTAATGAGTGCAAAAAAAGATGCTTTAGTAAATATGGGCGGATTTATAGCCTTAAAAAGTAAAGAGATTGCAAATGCTTGTACCACTACTTTAATTATAAAAGAAGGCTTTGTAACATATGGAGGTTTATCTGGTAGAGATATGGAAGCAATAGCTATAGGACTTGAAGAAGGATTTGATAAAGATTATTTACACTACCGAATTACCAGCACTACCTATTTAGGAAACAAATTATTAGAAATGGGAGTTCCTATTATAAGACCAGTTGGTGGACATGCGGTATATGTTGATGCCAAAGCATTGTATAATCACATTCCAGTACACGAATATCCTGGACAAGCTCTTGTTTGCGATTTATATCTAAAAGGAGGTATTAGAAGTTGCGAAATAGGATCTGTAATGTTTGGTAAATATGATGATAATGACAAACTAATTCCTGCTCCAATGGAATTGGTTCGTCTTGCAATTCCTAGAAGAGTATATACACAAAGCCATATTGATTATGTAATAGAAACCTTTGAAGAAATAGTAAAAGAAAAACAAAATTCTAAAGGAATTAAGATTACATACGAGCCAAAAGTTTTACGTCACTTTACAGCAAATTTTGAAAGAGTTAAATTATCCTTTTAAGAAAATTATAGTCAAATTTAAGATGTAGAACTTGAAACTTGCAACTGTTTCCCATTATAATGTTTATTCCCATTTAAGTAAAACTCAAAAATATATTGTGCCATTTCTAAAGCTGTAATCGGGCACTTTCATAAGTACTCAACAACTTGTATTTCAGTTAAATAAGTTGTATTTTAGATAAAACAAAACCCCGAAAAGGAGCATAATCCTTAAAAATCGGGGTTTCAAATTTTCATCTATGACTAAATTACGAAGAATTTCCAACCTACAGCACGAATTTTCATTTTTAAATTCCTCAGAGAATTTTGATGTTTATTTCAATGGTTTTTTATCAAGCGATTTAGGTAAAATTTACACCGCAATACCTTGGGATGCTTTGGTAGAGATTTTTAAAATAAAAGAATCTATAAAAGGGACAAAGAATTATTTTTCTCCAAGAGGTAAACTTGCATTAATGTTTTTAAAGCACTACGCTTGTTGTTCGGACAAGCGATTAATAGAACAGCTCAATGCCAATATTGATTATCAATTTTTTTGTGATATCCACTTAGGACATCATCGCTTGACCAATTATAAAATTGTAAGTCAAATACGATGCGAACTTGCAAGTTCTTTAGCTATAAATGAAGTTGAAAAAGTATTGTTCTCTCATTGGTCAAGTTATATAAATAACCAAAATAGTATTACCACAGATGCTACTTGTTATGAGAGTGAAGTGCGTTATCCTACCGATCAAAAATTACTTTGGGAGTCGGTACAATGGAGCCATCAACAACTAAAAACAATTTGCAAAGAATTAAAGCTAAAGCTTCCACGAACTAAATATCTAAAATGGAAAAAGCGTTATATCAGCTATAGTAAAATGCGAAGAAAAACAACTAAAAAACGTACACCATTAACAAGGGCTTTACTTCATTTATTACAAAAGACAAATAATGAGTTAGATGCTCTGGAGAGAAATTTTAATTTTGAAATGTCTGACCTTTACTATAAACGTAGAACGATCATTAAAAAATTACACAACCAACAAAACCAACTGTTTACAACGGGAGAAAAACCAAAAAACAGAATTGTAAGTATCCATAAAGATTACCTGCGCCCTATTGTTAGGGGAAAAGAAATAAAAGCTGTTGAGCCTGCCTTGCCGGCAGGCAGGTTTGGAGCAAAAGTGAACAAATTGCAAATAGATGGCATCAATTTTATTCAAAAAATAAGTTTTGATAATTTCAATGAAGGAACACAGTTTAAAAACACAATCTACAAAGCTCAAGGACTTAGCAGAACCAAAGTAAAAATTGTTGGAGCAGATGCTATTTATGCAACAAACAAGAATCGTGTATTTGCTACTTCCAATAAAATACAAACTGATTTTAAACCCAAAGGAAGACCATCAAAACATCACAAGCAACAAAAACAATTAAAGGCATTGATAACCAAAGAAAGAGCCACTAGATTAGAAGGAAGTTTTGGAAAAGAAAAAGAACACTATCATTTAAAGAAGATTAAAGCCAAAACAAAAGCTACAGAAATACTTTGGATTTTCTTCGGAATACATACTGCTAATTGCCTAGAAATTGGTAGGCGAATGCACAAACAAAGCCTCGAAAAAGTAGCTTGATTTGTAATTTTATACACTTTTATAGGAAGAAATCTGCCTTGTTGGTTCTTAAAACAACAAATTATCTGAATAATTACCAAAACAACAAAAATCCTGATGATTTTAGATAAATCAACAGGATTAAAATCTATGGTTTTTTCAAAATTTAACTACTTCTGAAAGTGCCTAATTACCTTTTGGTTTCTAATTACAAGTATTTTGCTCATAATCATTTCTCTGGGAACTAAGCTTTTATGATTTTCATTTTTCATAATTGACCTATTATTTTAAAGGTCTAAAAATAGCTTTTTAATTGGAGGTCGCAAATTGCGACCACCTTTTTTGAAATTCCTTTTTTGCCATTCAAAAAAAACATTTTAAAAGACTATAACTTGAAGTTTAATTTAAAATCACTTTCATTTTTTTGGCGGTGTTGGTCTTGGTGGTGGAGGTGGATTACTGTGTCCTGGAAAACTTCTTGTACCTGGAGAGGGTCTCGACGGTGGAATTGGTCTTGGTTTTGGTATTGGTTTATCATTGCTCATAATTAAGATAGTTTTTTAATATATATATTACATTGATTTTCAGCTTCTTCTTGAAATCGATTAAAATTAAAGAATATAATATCTTCAGGAACTTGATCAAAAGCTAAACTTTTTTTCCTTAATTCGAAATATATTTTTGTAACTTCAACTTCTTCAATTAAAGAATTGTTTAATTTATGCCACAATTCCTCAAGTTCCAATGCATTATATTGCCAATGAATACTTTTTTCATTAAAAACCTTTATGTATTTTGGGAATAGAAAGTAAGGCTTGGCCAATGTCATTATTTGACTTAAACCAATAATTGTTGCCCAAAGCAAAGGAAACTCTTTCCAAATAGCCCATGCAGCAATACTGGATGATGTTACTGCTACCAAAAATATATTAGTAATCAAATCCCATTTTTGATAATATTTAACGGTCAATGAAGAAAAATACTCATTGGTTTTCGAGTCAATCATAAAATTCCAAACTTGGGTTCTGATCTCCATCTTATTTATAATTCTAAAAATTCAAACTATCAATCGTATCCAAAACATTCTCATGCATCTTTTCAGTATAATCCAAATGGGTTACGATACGCAACTTCCCTCCTCCCATTCCAATAATTTTAACATTATTATCCGCCAGTTTTTGTACAAAAGCTGTTTCATCAATATTTTCATTCAACTCAAAAATAATGATATTGGTTTCAATAGGTTCAACAATCTTTATAATAGGTAATTGACTTAAAACCACACCTATTTCTTTGGCTTTTCTATGGTCTTCTGCTAATCTTTCCATATTATTATCTAAAGCAAACAGTCCCGCTGCTGCCAGATAACCAACTTGACGCATAGCACCCCCAAATATCTTTCTAATTCGTATGGCGTTTTCCATAATGGCTTTATCACCAATCAAAATCGAACCAATTGGGCAGCCTAATCCCTTACTTAAGCACACCGAAATAGTATCGAAAATTTCGCCATATTGTTTTGCT
>JADFSQ010000115.1 GCA_022560715.1 Bacteroidota bacterium | reverse complement strand
ATACTATTAGTGTTAGCTGTTATAAGCTGTTTGTTTTATCTTCTGAAAATCATAAAACACCAAAAACAATTAGCCGAAGTTAAAAACGATTTAATAAGCAATATTACTCACGAATTTAAAACACCAATAGCTACCATAAGCGTTGCCTTGGAAAGCATTAAAAACTTTAATGTGATTGATGATAAGGAAAAGACTAAAACCTATTTAGATATGTCTAACGAGCAGCTAAACAAACTTAATATAATGGTTGAGAAATTATTGGAAACCGCAACCTTAGATAGTGATAGCTTAAGTTTGGATAAAGAAGAAATTAATCTGGTATATTTTATCAATAATTTAGTCGAAAAACAAAATTTTACTTTAAAGGATAATGCCATAACAATTACATATTCTCACAGTATTATTCCAACTCATATAGATGTGTTTCACTTTGAGAACGCCATTAACAATATTATAGATAACGCTATAAAATATGGAGGCGAAACCATTTTAGTTGAACTAAGCAAAACAAAAAACGGAATTGAAATTTCAATCTCAGACAATGGAAACACCATAACTAAGGTAAATAAGGATAAGATTTTTGAAAAATTTTACCGCATTCCAAAAGGGAACACTCACGATGTAAAAGGCTTTGGAATTGGATTATACTATGCGAAAAAAATTATAGAAAAACATGGTGGAACTATTCAATTAGATTTGGAACAAAACTTGACTACATTTAAAATAACGCTTCCAAATGACTTCTAAAACCACCATATTATTAGCCGAAGACGAACCTGCTTTAGGGCTCATTATAAAAGAAAGTCTGGAAACACGAGGTTTTAAAGTATTGCTATGCGAAAATGGCGAAAGTGCATATACTGTTTATAAAAAAGAACAACCTAAGTTATTGATATTGGATGTTATGATGCCCAAAAAAGATGGATTTACCTTGGCTAAAGAAATTAGAATGGAGGACAATTCCATTCCTATTATCTTTTTAACTGCAAAATCGCAAACACAAGATGTTGTAGAAGGTTTTACTATTGGTGGTAACGATTATTTAAAAAAGCCTTTTAGTATGGAAGAGCTTATTGTAAGAATTAACAGCTTGTTAAACAGAAGCAAACTTCAAAAAACATCTGAAGTCTTAAAAATAGGTTCTTTTACGTTCAATTTTCCAAGACAAACATTGCAATTTAAAGAAGAAAAATCTGAACAACTTACCCATCGCGAAGCCCATTTACTTTTCCATTTAATAAAAAATAAAAATGAGGTTTTGGAACGTTCACTTATTCTGAATAAACTCTGGGGAAATGACGATTTTTTCAACGCTCGCAGTATGGATGTCTTTATCACTAAACTTCGTAAAAAACTAAAACTTGATGAAAGTATTCAAATTGTAAATGTTCGTGGATTTGGGTATAAATTAATTTGTTGAAAACTATATTTGTTTTACATCTTTCCATGACAAAATCTGTACATGGCTTCTCTTTTGAGATTCATTACCACCATAAACAAGCAATTTTTTAACTATAAAATTATTGGCTAATTTTTCAAATTTATTTAAGCCTTTAAAAAAATCTGTTTTAATGGTTTTTCCAGATTTAATTTCTACAATTTTTAGGGTTTTTGCTTCTTCTACTAACAGATCTATTTCATTCCCACTACTATCTCTCCAAAAATAAGATGATAATTGAAGCCCAATATTTAATCTGTTTTTTAAATGTTCTGTAATTACATAATTCTCAAATAATGAGCCTTTTGCAAAATGTAGCTTTAATTCACTCTCTTTTTTTAACCCTAATAAATAACAAGCTAATCCTGTATCGTAAAAATATATTTTTGGTGATTTTATAGTACGTTTATTAAAATTTGTATGCCAAGGTTGTAACCTATAAACAATAAAACTTGCTTCAAGTATGGACAGCCAACTTATAACTGTTTTATGGTCAATACCTAATTCATTCGCAATATTAGACGAATTAAAAATTTGCCCTATTCTACCAGCACAAATTTTCACAAACATTCCAAATTTATTGATGTCTTTTATATTTAAAATAGTTCTTACATCACGTTCTAAATACGTTTGAATATAAGACGGAAAAAAATCTGATGGATGGATGTCTTTATCATAAATCCTAGGATAACCTCCTTTAAATATATGTGTTAAAAGCACTTGTTTGTATTTTACATTTAATTCAGAATAACTAAAAGGTAACAAATGATAAATATAAATTCTTCCGGCCAAGGTTTGACTAATTTTTTCCAACAGTAAAAAGTTTTGAGAACCTGTTAAAATATATTGTCCAGTTTTTTTACTTTCATCTACAATACCTTGAATGTAAGAAAATAATTCGGGTGCATTTTGAACCTCATCTATAATTACATTGTCATTATATTCTTCTAAAAACCCTTTTGGGTCTGACAGTGCAAATTCCTTATTATCAGGGTTTTCTAAAGACACATAACGATAGTCCTTGAATAGTTTTTTACACAATGTAGTTTTTCCAGATTGTCTTGGCCCTGTAATGGCTATAACAGGAAACTTAGTAGCCATTTCTAATAATTTGGATTCTATTATTCTATTTAGCATACACAAATATAATAAATATTTTGTAATTTGGGAATATAACTCCCAATTTACATGAAATAATTAAAAAAACTAAAACTTAATGAAACCATTCAAATTGTAAATGTTCGTGGATTTGTCTATAAATTAATTTGCTAAAAACGATTTGATTTTTGTACTTTTCTGTCTTGAAATGAAACACACAAAATACATACTGTTTTTATTGCCTTTTTTTGCATTTGCTCAACAAAGCATAGAAACTACTTTTGTAAACAAAACCAAAATTAATGCAGAAGTTATTATTGGCGTAGATAATTTTGAGAACTTTTATTATTTAAAAAATACCGAATTAGTTAAAAAACAAAAAAGTAACATTATTTCTACTTATAGCAATATTCAATTGGGTTATATTTCTACTGTAAATATTTTTAACCCTTTAAAAATCAATCTTTTTTATAAAGCTTTTAACACTGTTATCATTTTAGATAATCGATTATCCGAAATGTTTAAATTAGATTTTAATACTATTCAACCGTTTAAAGATATTACACATATAACTACAGGAATAGAAAATACTATCTGGTTGTTTAATCAAACAACCCAACAATTAGAAAATTACGATTACAGAGCTAATGTAACTCGAATTAAAGCGTTACCAATACAAAGCGAAGTTATAGATTTAACAAGCAATTATAATTTTTCTTGGCTACTAACTAAAGACTATTTATATAGCTACAATTATGTAGGAAGCCTACTATCTAAAATTAAAAATACAGGCTTTACAAAACTTATTCAAACCAATGGAAATTTAGTTCTTCAAAAAGAAAATCAACTGTTTTATCTGGCAAAAGACACTGAAATATTTTTAGAACTTAAAATTCCGAAATTGTTAATAAAACAGTTTTTTGTAACCAACGAAACGGTGTATATTTACGACGATGAATTTCTTTATCAATACCGACTAAAAATTAATTAACATTATGCATATTGCTATTGCCGGAAATATTGGCGCAGGAAAAACTACGCTTACAAAATTGCTCTCAAAACACTATAAGTGGGAAGCACAACTTGAGGACGTTGTAGATAATCCATATCTCGACGATTTTTACAACCAAATGGAACGTTGGAGTTTCAATCTGCAAGTCTATTTTTTAAACAGTCGTTTTCGTCAGGTGTCTCTAATTCGTGAAAGCGGAAAAGACATTATTCAAGATCGTACTATTTACGAGGATGCACATATTTTTGCTCCAAACCTTCATGCAATGGGCTTGATGACCAATCGTGATTTCGAAAACTACAAATCGCTTTTCGACCTTATGGAATCTTTTGTTGAAGGACCAGATTTGCTGATTTATTTACGCAGTTCAATCTCTAATTTAGTGTCTCAAATACACAAGCGTGGACGAGATTACGAAAATTCTATTTCTATTGAATATTTAAGCCGATTAAACGAACGTTACGAAGCCTGGATTTCTAATTACGATAAAGGGAATTTACTTATTATAGATGTCGACCCTTTAGATTTCGTTAAAAACCCTGAAGATTTAGGTTTAATTATCACAAAGATTGATGCCGAAATTCATGGTTTGTTTTAGGACGTTCCGTTTTAATTCCTAAAACGGGCAGGCTGTACATTATATCTTTTTTATTCTCAACTTATTTCAAAACCCTTTCATTTTTTTATAATAAAAAAGGATGCCATTTCCATCCTTAACGCAAATTCAAGTTCTCTTTCATTTATAATTATTTTTCGCTCAAAGGTTGTAATTTAGTGGGAGCAAACTAATATTTAATAACGATTATAAAATTCAACATAGATGGTCTATCTATTTTCAATACAGATATAAATTAATTGGTATTAATTACGCTTAAAATAAAATCTTAACATGGAAATTTCAAAAAAAATAATTTGGTACAAAGTATTAAGTAACAAAAACGAACTACCCGAAGGACGTGTGAAAACAGTTACTGCAAACCATAAAGGCATTTGCCTTACACATTTTAAAGGCAAATTTTCGGCATTAGATAATCGCTGCCCACATCAAGGAGGACCATTAGGCGAAGGCTCTATAGAAAACGGATTATTGCGCTGTCCATGGCATGGTTGGGATTTTGACCCTTGTACTGGAAACCCTCCAGGATATGATGATGGTGTCCAAACATTTCCTGTAAAAGAAGAAAATGATGCTATTTTTGTTGGTGTTGAAAAGGAAGTAGCACATGAAACAACGGTTTCTGATATTATGGTAGAAACCATGATAAATTGGGGAGTTACCAAAGTCTTCGGAATGGTTGGTCATTCCAATTTAGGTTTTGCAGATGCAATGCGTAGACAGGAAGAAAAAGGAAACTTGAATTTTTATGGTATTCGGCATGAAGGCGCAGCTGCATTTGCTGCTTCAGCCTACGGAAAACTCACAGGAAAACCTGCTGCATGTTTTTCTATTGCTGGTCCTGGCGCTACAAATATGTATACAGGAATGTGGGATGCTAAAGTAGACCGAGCACCACTTTTAGCATTAACAGGACAAGTTGCTACTCAAGTTGTAGGTACAGGAAATTTTCAAGAAGTAGATTTAGTACAAGGTTTTAGTACTGTTGCTCAATTTAACCATCGTGTTCAAAAGGATAGTAAACATGCTGAACTTATGTCCTTAGCTATAAAACATGCTTTACTAAAAAGAGATGTTTCTCATCTCACTTTTCCAGATGAAATTCAGGAACAAAAAGTAAAACCAAATGAGACAGCTCAAACACCGAAAAACAGAATAACATCTTTAGAAATTGCACCTCCTATTGAAGCCGTTAATGATGCTATAAGATTAATTAAAAATGCTAAACGTCCAGTAATTATTTTAGGGCATGGAGCTCGTGAACATAAAAAATCTGTAGTTAAGTTTGCTGAAAACTTAAATGCCGTTGTGGTTACTACCTTTAAAGGAAAAGGTTTGATTGCAGATAGTCATCCGCTTGGTGGTGGTGTTTTAGGGCGTAGCGGAACACCGATAGCTTCTTGGTTTATGAATGAGGCCGATTTGTTGATTGTATTTGGCGCATCATTTTCTAACCATACAGGAATAACCCCTAAAAAACCAATCATTCAAATAGATTTTGACCCATTGGCTTTGAGTAAATTCCATCAAGTAGAAGTTGCCGTTTGGGGAGAAATATCTAGAACATTAGATATATTCAATTCAGAATTAAAAGGGCATATAAATACTATAGACCAACGTCCAGAAAATGCAGAACGTTGGAAAATCTGGAAAGTAGAAAAAGCAAAACGCTTGTTAGAAACTTCTGACAAAGGTATTAGTTCGATAGTTGTTTTTGAAACAATGAATAAACTCACACCCGAAAATGCTGTGATGTGTGTAGATGTTGGTAATAATGCATACTCCTTTGGTCGCTATTTTGAACCTACAAATCAAGATTTTTTAATGTCTGGCTATTTAGGATCAATAGGTTTTGCTTTACCTGCTGCAATAGGTGCTTGGGCTGCTGTTGGCAATTCTCGTCCTGTAATTGCAGTTGCTGGAGATGGTGGCGTGTGTCAATATTTAGCAGAAATCACAACACTTGTAAAATACAATATGCCTGTAAAATTGATTATTTTAAATAATAATGAACTCGGAAAAATATCGAAAGAACAACGCGCTGGACAATTAGATGTTTGGAAAACATCTTTATCAAATCCTAATTTTGCCGAGTTCGCTCGATCCTGTGGTGCGTGGGGAAAACGCGTGGAAAATCAAGATGATTTAGAAACTGCAATGAAGGAATTGTACAAACAACCAAATGCAGGAGTTTTGGAAATTATGACAGATGTAAACTTGATTTAATGACGTTTGAATTTGTAAATATAATTCACATCATTATTGTTTGGCAAAGCTTACTTTTTGCTATTTTATTAGTTACACCTAAATACAATAAAAAAACAGGCAACAAGTTTTTGGCTCTTA
>JADFSQ010000114.1 GCA_022560715.1 Bacteroidota bacterium | reverse complement strand
GTGAATCGGAGCTTTTTTCAGTTCAGCGATAATGTTGACTCTGCTTCTGTCGGCAAGAGCTGATCGGAATCGCCCCGCCTTCGTCTCGGACAGCTTATCACGAAAGGACTCAAGCGGAGTCGCTCGTTTGAGCGCGTCTACTTCTATCCGTTTGTCGGCGCAAATTCGGCTCATGATATCGCTCATACTCTTTCCACCTGAGGAACATACCAGAGACCACTTTCGTGATGTCGTTTTTCCGCGCGGCGAAACATGATGAAATATACGACAGCCGAGGCAATATACAAGCCGACTGCTACATCAAGGGTCAGAGAATAGCCGTGAGTTTCAATCAACCGTCCTCCAATAATGGCCGAGACCGCCCATCCACCTGTCCATGAAATACCGAGCAGGGCGTTGACAAACCCCTGCTCTTCTTGCTCGCTCATTTCCATCGCGAAATTGGTTGCAATCGGAACACCTAGATTCATAAAGCCGGCTCTCAGAATAAAGGCGATTACCGCAAGAGGTAGCAAGCTTGTATACGAGAGAGTCACCATAAAAGGAATCGACAGTAATTGCGTCAGCACCACCGTCCGTATCAGACCCAGTCGCCGTGAAATCAGGGGACCGAGGAGCACACCAATGGCCATCGCCATGAGACTGAACAGATAAAAATCAGCGATAGCCTGCGGTTGAAGCTCAAATCTGTCCTGAAAATAAAGGGGAAGAAACGGAATAATAAGGCCGGCCCCTGAGCCTATCAGAATGTTGGCCAGGCAGAGCCGAAAATAGAATCCGCCTCGTTTGCGAAGGAGAGCGAATGAAATGTTGATCTTGCGATCATTGCCTGTTGGTTTGGTTGACCTTATCATGCTAAATGGTATCAACGAGCATAAACCGGCCGCGATAGCGAGGTAAAGAGTATATTGATACCCAAGAATCATATCGCCGGTCGTTGATTCAATAAAACTGACCAATCGTCCGGCCCCGAGTGATCCGATCCTTCCCGCGAAACGCATCACGGCAAAGGAGAAAGAAAAAAGATGGAAATCCGAATACTTAATTATGCTTCCAGGTACTAAACACGAAATGGCAATAGGGAATCCACCGTATCTTGGAAAGAACAAAGATGGTTATAGGATGGTAAAAATACAAAGGAAATATCTTCTAAAAGCACTAAACCGTTTTTAGTAATTTGAATATGAACAACGCGTCTATCATCAGGACAAGCAATACGCTCAATTAATTGTTTAGCGCAAAGTTTATCCATTAATCGAGTTGCATTTGGAGACCGTTCTATCATTCTATCTTTAATGATTTGCACTTTTATTGCCTCATCAGCACCTTTCAAGATTCTTAAAATATTGTATTGTTGTGGCGAAATTCCGAAAGGCTTAAAAAACGTGATTTGTTGATTATTAATCCAATTTGCAGTATAAATAATATTTAATAATGCTTTTACTTTATTATTAGGAAACTTCGAATTGATGTCTTTTAAAATATCTCCCATTAATTATCCTATAAATTCAGCCTTTCTATGAGCTCCGTCACAATAAGGTTTATTTTGTGATACACCACATCTGCAAAACGCAGTAGTTTTATTTTTCTTTTCAGTTTCCCCTTTGGCATTCGTGATATGCAATGTTCCATAAACTAAAAGAGGTCCGTTTTCAAGAATTTCAATTTTAGTCTCTAAATGTGCTTCTTCTTTGTTTTCTTCACCACTCATTTTATACGATAATGCTCCCGATGGACAGGCTTTAATTTGCTCTTTTAACTCTTCTACCGAAGCGTTTTCAGCTTTTATCCATGGTCTTTCATATTGATGATAAACTTGTGGAAGACGCTTTACGCATTCTTTGGCATGAATGCAGGTTTTAGGTTTCCAAATAATTGTTAATTCTCCGTTTGTGTATTCCTTAATTATTTCTCTTTCTGAACTCATAATAAACTGTTTTAAATTTAATAAATAGCATTTTCAAACTTCGAAATGGCGCTATTTAATTCTTGTTTTAAACTTTCATCAATTACACCATCTGCTGAAAAGTTTTGAGTAAATGAAGGTAATGAAAAATCTGCAATTATATTACCACCCATAAACGAAAATCTTGATTTTGCCATCTCCAAAACAGTTGCTCCGCATCTTCCACCAGGAGAGGTTGCCATTAACAGCATGGGTTTATCACTCCAAAGTTTTCCGTCTATTCTCGACATCCAATCAAAAAGATTTTTAAATACTGTTGAATAAGCTCCATTGTGCTCTGCTAATGACAATACAATACCATCTGATGATTTAATTTCACCTAAGAATTTTTGTGCATTTTCAGGAATACCATAATCATTCTCATAGTCGATGCCATATAGATGTAATTCAAAATCATTCAAATCTAAAATTTTGATTTTTACATCATTAATTTGATTTGCAACATAGATAGCTAATTGTTTATTAATTGAGTTTTTACTATTACTCCCAGCAAATGCTATTATTTTTTTCATATTTATTTTCCACGTCCACGTGTCGCCAAAGCTTTAGCGGAGACACAAAGTGGGAATATTTTTTGGTTAATAATTTATTTCTGGAACAAATATACAAAATATAAATTTATTTACCAAGGAATATATTACCATGTTATCTAAATACAAAAACTCATTTGATAAGATTCCCTCTTTCGTGGGAAAAAGTTCTTTCGTATTTTAGCAGCAAACAAAATCATTAATGGATATCAACTTCAATAAAAACGAAGATTACAATAAGCTTTTAGTATCAGAATTAACTAAACGATTGTCTAAAATAAAACTTGGTGGAGGAAAACTTCGTATAGAAAAACATCATGCCAAAGGTAAAATGACGGCTCGTGAACGAATAGATTACCTATTGGATAAAGGTACTAAATGCATAGAAATAGCAGCGTTTGCAGGTGAAGATATGTATGTGGAGCATGGTGGTTGTCCTTCAGGAGGTGTTGTTGTTAAAATAGGCTATATAAAAGGGAAACAATGCATTGTAGTTGCCAATGATGCAACTGTAAAGGCTGGAGCTTGGTTTCCTATTACTGCAAAAAAGAATCTTCGTGCTCAGGAAATAGCTATAGAAAACCGCCTGCCAATTATCTATTTGGTGGATTCGGCTGGAGTTTATCTTCCTATGCAAGATGAAATTTTTCCTGACAAAGAACACTTTGGTCGTATTTTTAGAAATAATGCTGTAATGAGCAGCATGGGAATAACACAAATTTCAGCAATTATGGGAAGTTGTGTTGCTGGTGGAGCTTATCTCCCAGTTATGAGTGATGAAGCTATTATTGTAGATAAAACTGGAAGTATCTTTCTCGCAGGCAGTTATTTAGTGAAAGCTGCTATTGGAGAAAGTATAGACAACGAAACACTCGGTGGAGCAACTACACATTGTGAAATCTCTGGCGTTACAGATTATAAAGCTAAAGATGATGCTGATGCTTTAGACACAATTAAAAATATAATTGATAAAATAGGAGATTTTGATAAAGCTGGATTTAATAGAATAAAAGCTAATAAGCCAAAAGAAAATCCTGAAGAAATTTATGGTATTCTTCCAAAATCCAGAGCCGATCAATACGATATGATAGAAATCATAAAACGATTGGTTGATGGTTCAGAATTTGAAGAATACAAAGCAGGTTTTGGCAAAACCTTAATAACTGGTTATGCCAGAATTGATGGTTGGGCTGTTGGAATTGTAGCCAACCAACGTAAAGTAGTAAAAACCAAAAAGGGTGAAATGCAGTTTGGAGGTGTTATCTATTCGGATAGTGCAGTTAAAGCCACACGTTTTATAGCCAATTGCAATCAGAAGAAAATTCCATTAGTATTTTTACAAGATGTTACAGGCTTTATGGTTGGCAGTAAAAGCGAGCATGGAGGCATTATAAAAGATGGCGCCAAAATGGTAAGTGCTGTGAGTAATTCTGTTGTGCCAAAATTTACAATTATTATTGGTAATAGCTATGGCGCAGGTAATTACGCCATGTGTGGAAAAGCCTACGACCCAAGACTTATTGTTGCATGGCCTAGTGCCGAACTTGCTGTAATGGGTGGCAGTACTGCTGCAAAAGTATTGCTTCAAATTGAAAAAGTATCATTGGAAAAGAAAGGTGAAAAGTTTACAAAAGAAATAGAAGAAGCACTTCATAAAAAGATTACATCGAGGTATGATACACAAATGTCTCCATATTATGCTGCTGCACGTCTTTGGACTGATGCAATTATAGACCCAATAGATACAAGAACTTGGATTAGTATGGGAATTGAAGCTGCCAACCATGCTCCGATTGAGAAGCCTTTTAATTTGGGTGTGATTCAAGTTTAGTTATGCAAGCATCAAAAACAAAACAACCTTTTTATATTATTATTATCCTTATTCTATCTGGCGAAGCTGTTTTTATTTTACCATTTGTTTTAGCACGTATTTTCAGACCAACTTATTTAGAAGTTTTTGATATTACTAATTTACAATATGGAATATGTGGTTCTATTTATGTTATTGTTGCTTTATTATCGTATGTATTTGGCGGTGTATTGGCAGATAAATTTCATCCACGATTTTTGATATCTGTTTCGCTAATATTAACAGCATTAGGTGGTTTTTATCTTTCAACTTATCCTTCGTACTTTAATTTAAAATTACTTTTTGGATATTGGGGCTTTACAACCATATTCTTGTTTTGGGCAGCAATGATAAAAGCAACACGAATTTGGGGAGGAGCTAAAAGACAAGGTATGGCTTTTGGGTTTTTAGATGGAGGTCGTGGTTTGGTTGCTGCAGGATTTGGCACATTTGGAATACTAATTTTTTCATTGTTTATTGACGTAGATATTTCTGAAACATCTTTAATAGAACGCAAAGAGGCATTTCGATATGTAATTCTATTTGCTTCATTAGCAGTTAGTATCATTGGAATTCTAGCTTTTTATTTTTTAAAAGGATTAAAATCTGATGAAAATCTATCAAAACAAAATTCAAATGTTTTGACAATTTCCAGCTTTAAACAAATTATGAAGATTCCTTCTGTTTGGCTATTAATGATAATCGTTTTATGTGCCTATGTTGGTTATAAAGCGACTGATATTTATAGTCTTTATGCTAAAGACGTCATGCTTTATGACGATATTGAGTCTGCTAAAGTTGGTACTTCTTTGCTTTATATGCGACCAATTATTGGTGTTGTTATAGGTTTATTAGCTGACAGAACACGAGCAACTTTATGGTTAATCATTGGTTTTGTTTTTACGTTAATTACGAGTTTAATTTTTGCGTCTGGCATTATAAGTAATGAAACTATTTTATTTTTTATTCTTTCTATTGGCTTAATGGCTTTAGGTGTGTATTCAGTTAGAGTACTTTATTTCGCTACTATGGAAGAAGGAAAAATACCATTGGCAATAACTGGAGTAGCTGTTGGGTTTATATCTATTGTTGGATATACGCCAGATATTTTTTCTGGTCCGATGATAGGTGTGTTGTTAGATAATTCTCCAGGCGAATTAGGGCATCAACATGTGTTTTTGGTATTGGCTGGTTTTACACTAATTGGATTGATAGCTTCGGCGGTTTTTTATAGGATTTCAAAAAGGGAAATTGCAGTATAAAAAGAAGTGAAACAAGTCTAATTAACAATCAATTTCACAACGGTTTGTTCTATATTCTTTTTGTGTAACCTAACAACTTTAATGTTTTTAGTTTCGTTTGCTGATCCAAAATTTTTATAAATAGTGATTTTCACATAAGTTGGTTCATCTAACTTTGAATGATTTCCAAAATAGGTCATATTAAATGTCCATTCTCCAATATCTGAAGAAGTCAAATAAAACTCTTCTAAACCATAACCTAGTTCTTTTTCCTGAAAAATGCGTTGAGTATTTTCAGCCATTGTATGAGACCAAGTAAAAAATCGTTTTTGCGGATTAATAATACTTAAATCAAATTCGGCATTAAGGTTATTCCATTCAAAAATAATTCTTGCTTTATGTTTAATTTTCCGTAAATACAAAGGATTAATACCTAAAGTATTTAATTCAGTTTTATGTCTTACTATTAAGTTTTTAACATCTTTAGTGATTGTCTTTTTAAGACCACTAAAATTAGAATTATTAACACCAATATTTTTGTCAATATTATTATATATTTTTAATGATTATTTCTCGCTGTAAAACAGTAGAAAGTCTCATCTTGCTCCAAAATGATGTGGCGGTCTAAATATTGCCCGATTAGGCTTTATAGCTGGCGAGGTGCGGTGCCGCTAAGGCAAGGAGCACATCCGAGCCAGCGTTGAGGTTTCGTGAAACCGAAGCTAAAGCCGCCGTGGAAGTAGATACTATCATCATAACAATTCAAGCTTTAGGCTATAATACTAAAACAAAATATCTTAAAGCATGTATTGTTATCTTATTTTAAGGTCTTTTCTATCGGCTACAATTGATTTGTAACTTGTTTTGCCCTTATATATCTTGTTTCTAAGGACATACCTAATCGTGGCTCCGTGCCATTTACCACCCCT
>JADFSQ010000113.1 GCA_022560715.1 Bacteroidota bacterium | reverse complement strand
TATATGCAGACCGGTCGGGATATTTATCGAAGAGATCACATTATTAGTGTTATACTATCTGGTAATATAGATCTTCAAAGATTCTACGAATCTTTCATAGAAGATATCACCATAAATCGAGAAATAGAAAGTTCACCCACCAGATATTATGTTGTTTCTGATCAATTTTATCTGCAATTTGAATTAGATGCACATTTTGATCCTTATGATCAAGAAGGTGAAAAAATGACTATCTGGCTTGATGAAGCAGTTTCATATTTTAATAGTCAGCAATCTTTTTCTTATCTTTTTACTAATCTTGATTTCCATCCATTCTTGTATTTTTTGATCTTAAAGATCTGGATATTTCTTTTTGGAGATTCATTGTTAGTTATGAAATCACTTAAAATCATCTTATTAATTCTTTTAATTTCGTCCTGCTCTTCAATTCGTGTAAATTACGATTACGAAAAAACAACAGACTTCTCTAAATACAAAACCTATAATTATTATTCAGACTTGGAAACAGGTATGAACGAATTAGACACCAAACGTTTTTTAAAAGTATTAAACGCCAAATTACAAGCTAAAGGGTTTACGATTTCTGAAACACCAGATTTTTTTATTAACATACAAAGTAGCGAATTTCAAGAGGCGCAAAGTAGTACAGTTGGTCTTGGCGTTGGTGGTAGTGGCGGTCATGTTGGAGGTGGACTTTCTATAGGAATTCCAATAGGACAATCTAAAATCAATAGACGCATTATTATTGATTTTATTGACGAAAACGGAAAAGGATTGTTTTGGCAAGCCGTTAGTGATGATAGTTACAACCCAAAAGCTTCACCTGAAAAACGTGAAGCATTATTTATAGCTATTGTTGATAAAGTTCTTTTGCAATATCCACCACAACAATAACCAAAATAAAAAAGAGACTTAAAAGCCTCTTTTTTAGTATATTATTCAAGCCATTAATTCTTTGTACTTGTCTTTATATCCATAAAGAACAACTATATTCAGAACTAATAATACAAGAGCAGGTGCGATATTTGCTGAATCCAGAGCAACATGAAATAATACAGCATTTACAGATATACTCATTAATATTATAGCCATTAAAGCACCACATTTATTGAGTAAAAAAGTTAAACCAGCAACAACTTCAACAATAGCTATAAGAGTCAAAGTTTTGGTTGACATTAATGCTCCAAAATAAGCGCCAGCTTCAGCTGACATTCCTTCAGGATCTGGTAAAAAATGAAAAAACTTGTTTAGTCCAAAAACAAGTAACATAAGTCCAAGAACAATTCTTAAGACCATAAAAACTTTTGAATTCATAATTAATTATTTATTAGTTAGAACTTAAAGGTATGGAATTAAAAATAAACCTTTAATTAAAGCTACCGAAATCAGATTATTTACTAGCATAAATTGTGATTTTTAATATTTTGAAGCATCTTTAATTAGTAAATCTATACTTATATTTACCATTTACAAACTAAAAAAATGAACGTACATTTTATTGCAATTGGTGGCTCTGCAATGCATAATCTTGCTTTAGCCTTACATAATAAAGGATATGTAATTACAGGAAGTGACGACACCATTTTTGAACCTTCAAAAACACGTTTGGATGTTAAAGGATTATTACCTGAAGTGTTTGGGTGGTTTCCAGAGAAAATCACTAAAAATTTAGATGCTTTGGTTTTAGGAATGCATGCCAAAGCAGATAATCCCGAATTGTTAAAAGCACAAGAATTAGGTCTTAAAATATATTCGTATCCAGAGTTTTTGTACGAGCAATCCAAACATAAAACACGTGTTGTTATTGGCGGAAGCCATGGCAAAACAACCATTACCTCAATGATTTTGCATGTTATGCATTATCATAATCGTGATGTCGATTATATGGTTGGCGCGCAATTAGAAGGTTTTGATGTCATGGTAAAATTGACTGATGATAATGATTTTATGGTGTTAGAAGGTGACGAATATTTAAGTTCGCCAATAGACAGACGGCCAAAGTTTCATTTATACAAACCAAATATTGCCTTGTTAAGCGGAATTGCCTGGGATCATATAAATGTGTTTCCTACGTATGAAGGCTATGTTGAACAGTTTGAAATATTTTTAGATTCTATTGTAAAAGGAGGAAGCATTACGTATAACGAAGAAGATGTTGAAGTGAAACGTATTGTTGAAGCAAGCGAAAATGCCATAAGAAAACTCGCTTATAAAACACCAGAATATAAAGTTGAAAATGGACAAACACTTTTAGAAACTCCAGAAGGGTTATTGCCAATAGAAGTATTTGGAAAGCACAATTTAAACAATCTTGCAGGAGCAAAGTGGATTTGCCAACACATGGGAATAGACGAAGACGATTTTTACGAAGCCATAACCACTTTTAAAGGCGCAAGTAAGCGTTTAGAGAAAATTGCAGAAAGTAATACAAGTGTAGCATTTAAAGATTTTGCGCATTCGCCAAGTAAGGTAGAAGCAACCACAAATGCTGTAAAAGAGCAATACGAAAGTCGAACACTTGTTGCTTGTTTGGAATTACACACGTACAGCAGTTTAAACGCCGAGTTTTTAAAAGAATATAAAGGCACTTTGGATGCTGCTGATATAGCAGTCGTTTTTTATTCGCCTCATGCTGTTGAAATTAAAAAGTTAGAAGCAATTACACAAGAACAAATTGCTACTGCTTTTAAGCGAGATGATTTAATTATTTATACCAATCCAGACGACTTTAAACAATTTTTATTTTCTCAAGATTTTAACAATAAAGCTTTGCTGTTAATGAGTTCAGGCAATTATGGAGGTTTGGATTTTGAGGAGGTTAAAGAGTTGGTATTTTGAAGTTTCGTTTATCGTATAGCTATGATGAGTGGGGATTAGAAAGCAATGTCCTTCCCCAAATGTTTTGATGGTTGATGTCCAGATTTAAATGCAACATGCAATTTCTTTTATTGAACAATTTATTAAATGTAAATTTAGCTATATTTCTTAAACTTGCTCTGTCATCATTGATTTTATAGTGGACATGGAGTAAATATTAAGACATTTCAGGTAATTGTATTTTTTTGTTTTTCTGCTCAATTTACCGAGACTAAGTCTCTTCGATCCATTGTGAGAGTTTCAAGTGTCCTTTGGAACACTTAAAACAACGGAGCTATAAAAAATTTATATGTTTTTTATTCTAAAACTTTTCACTACCTTCGCGACAATATTTCTCAGAAAAAAATTAACGAACTGACTGATTCTAACACTGAATTATAAATAGAGTTCGTTTCATACTTGCATAAGAATATTGAAAAAAGAGTGACTACTAGCTTGCACTAGTACTGTCTTCTACGGTTGATTTTCTAAGCTCACTAGCCAATTACTGGGACTAAAAGTATAAGGTTTTTCTTATATGAATTAATTTTGAATTAAAACTAATATTTACATGAAGGAAATTTACAATTTGAATAACTCTGAACGCTCAGAAAAAATCACTACAGCACTTGTTCTTGCAGCAGGTACTGGGAGGCGCTTAAACCCTTTAACCAATAATGCCCCAAAATGTTTGACCAGAGTTAATGAAATTGAAATTCTAGGACGTCTTATAGAAACCCTTCATCACTACAAATTCAAACGCTTAGTTATTGTTATTGGACCATTTGAGCAACAAATCAGAGATTATCTTGAAAATATATCCAAAAATATTACAATTGAGTATATTGTAAGCCCATTATATAAAACGACAAACAATATCTACTCACTATGGTTGGCAAGAGAAAAAATTAAGGAATCGTTCGTCTTAATTGAAAGTGATTTAATTTTTAAATCTTCTCTACTGAAAGAAATGCTCTTACCAAATAAAATTGCTGTTTCTCATATATTGCCTTGGATGAATGGGACAACCATAACTACTGATAAACGATTGCCTAGCATAGTAACCGCTTTTAATCTTGATGGCTACACAACAAATGACACCAACTTTAAGACAGTTAACATTTATAGTTTTTCACCACAATCATGGAGACAGATTAGTAACCGATTAGACTCATGGATTTCGATAGGTAAGGTAAATAGTTATTATGAGGCAGTATTTTCAGAAATGGTAGCAGATGGTAGTCTAAATTTTCAATGTGTTTACTTTGATAATGATTTCTGGTACGAAATAGATACCATAGAAGATTTGCACGAGTGTGAAAAGATTATGTTACATACAAAACAACCATTATCAGCCGTAGTATAGTGAAAATAATATTTTGAATAAAGTCTATAAAAATATCCCAAACATCGTCTCAATCCTTGGTGTTCTACCCTTGGTAATACTATTTTCAGACAATGGCTTCCTGTACATTATTCCTTTGATAATTTACAACAATATCATGGATGATCTTGATGGCATTCTTGCTATAAAACTAAATGCCAAAAGTGAATTTGGGGCTAGGATGGACAATGTTTGTGATGCAGTGTCTCATACCATTTTTGTTATGTTTATTGGATTACACTATGGTATCGCTTGTGGTATTATAGGTTTAATTGCTGTTGCTGCAATTTTGATACGATCAGTAGCAAGGCTTGACCCTGCTCTTACAAAATCAGCAGGCTCACCTACTAATGAACTTATTCGTCACATTTTTTTTGCACTTCTATTAGCTGATTTATTTAGTTTCGATCCAACTTGGGCGTTAATTATCATATTTCTAACAAACACAATAACTATGTTTGTACCTTACCCTCTGCCTTATTTGATTAGAAGTATGACCAGAAGTGTCACAGCAATATCGTTAGTTAATGTATCACTTATTTTGGCTTGGTTGATTCCATATACTGCTCCTGCAATTGCAGCTGGATTTATCTTTTCTTATCTCTATTCTCTTATTAAAGTTATAATAGACCACAAAAAGTAAATCCCTATGGCGCAAGTGTTTTTGACTTGTGCTTATGAACAGAAAGAAGTAAAACTATATGTGTTTGCCTTTGCGTAGGCAAAAATCAAATGTGCAATTTGTGGGTTTAATAGCCAAGAATAATTGGTAAAACCTTTCTTATGCCTTATAAATAAAGGGCTATATTAAAGTTTATTGAAATCGGTTTTAATAAACTATATCGTCCGATAAACGAAAGTAGCCGTTTTTTCTTACAAAGTCAAATCAAAACACCTTCTCCAAAAACCCTTTAATACTTAGTTGGTTTTATAACATAAACAATATCTATATTTGGCATATATAGACATATATATTATATTTGTATAACAAAATACAAGAAACAATGAATGTTAGCTTAACAAAAAAACAGGAAGACTATATTGCTAACCAGATTAAATCTGGCGATTTTCAAAATGCTAGTGAACTTGTTCGCGATGCTTTAAGATTGCATGAAGTTTACAGGCATAAAGTGATTAGTAATTTAATAGCTGAAATAGAAAAAGGCTGGTCTGGAGCAACCAGCAAAAGAACCGTGAAAGACATTATAATTAGCAAGCAAAAAAGAAAAGCAAGTTAGATGCAAGATGATGTTAAACACTATGTGTTGTCTGAAGAAGCAGATTTAGATATTGATGCTATTTTTGATTATACAGAACGAGAACACAGTTTTAACCAAGCAATAAAATATCTTTTAAGTTTAGAGACGGTTTTTGAAAGCTTGGTAATAAATCCAAAGATTGGTAGGACACGAAATGAGATAAAAACAGGACTTTATAGTTTACCAGAGCAAGAACATATTATTTTTTATAGAATTTTAAAAAACCATATTAGAATAGTGAGAGTACTTCATGGAAGTAAAGATATTCCGAAACAATTTTAAAACACCATCTCCAAAAACGCTTTAATACTTTATTGATTTGCACGAATTAATTCAGCTCTTGCATTTTCGATATCACGTGGTTTTTTGTCTTGCGAGAGTTTAAATTTACCTTCCCAATTGGTTATGTTAATCTCGAACATTTTAATATAATTTATCAAGCCTTTCATTCTTGGGTTATCTGGTTCTAAAACATAGTTGTGTTCTGGGTGCTCTAAAAATTCGGTCATTTTAATTAACGATTCTTTTAAAGCCTCATTACTATCAATTGCCTTAACAGTTCCTTTAAGATGCACTTTAATATAATTCCAGGTTGGGAGTTGCGTTGTGGTATAAATACTTGGCGAAATATAACATTGAGGACCGGAAAAAATAAGAGTTACATCGTTGTTATCTTTTAATAATTCAGCTTGTGGATTGTACTTATCTATATGTCCAATAAGTTTTCCGTCTTTGCGATATATTATTGGTAAATGTGTAATAAATGGTTTGTTATCTTTTACAGATATTACCGTAGCTAAAGGATAGGTTTTGATCACTTCAATCTTGTGAAGTTTAACGTTGTCTTGATGATGTTGAGGTGGATAATTCAATTTCTTTCATTCCTGAGCCCGCGTGTCGCTAAAGCTTTAGCGGTGGCGCAAAGAAAACGAAACAAAAGAAAAAGGCACCACGGTCAAAGACACACCTGCCTGCTCGTAGCCGTTTCGGCAAAGGCAGGTTTCCCCGCTAAACGCT
>JADFSQ010000112.1 GCA_022560715.1 Bacteroidota bacterium | reverse complement strand
TTACCACTGCCAAAACATATTGATGAACAAAAAGTGTTAATGGCTGTAAGCCCCGATAAGGATGTAGATGGGTTTCATCCTACAAATGTGGGGAAAATGACACTTGATTTACCCTGTTTTTTACCTGCAACACCTTTCGGAATTATGGAATTGTTAGAACGTTATAAAGTGGAAACATCAGGAAAAAATGTTCTGGTTATAGGTAGAAGTCATATTGTTGGTCGCCCAATGAGTATTTTAATGAGTCAGAAACGCAAAGCAGGAAATGCAACGGTTACGGTGGCACATAGCCGAACAAAAAACTTAGCTGAAATTACAAAAAAAGCCGATATTATAATTGCTGCACTAGGCATTCCAGAATTTTTAACAGGAGAGATGGTTAAAGAAGGTGTAACAATAATTGATGTAGGTATTACACGTGTTCCAGACGAAACAAAACTTCGAGGCTACCGACTTGCTGGAGATGTACATTTTGAATCGGTGAGTAAAAAAGCGGCATTTATTACTCCGGTTCCAGGAGGTGTTGGTCCTATGACTATTGCAATGCTGTTACAAAATACGTTATTGGCTTGCCAGAAAAATGACAATTAAATTATTTAGCAAATAACTGATTGATATCTTTAAAGGATTTAAATTCTAAAGCGTTACCAGAAGGGTCTTTAAAAAACATAGTAGCTTGTTCTCCTACTTGACCTTCAAATCTAATATAAGGTTCTATTATAAATTGAATGTTATTTTGTTTTAGATGAGAAGCTAAATCGTGAAAGGACTCCCATTGTAAAATCACTCCAAAATGAGGTACTGGAACATTTTTCCCATCTACAGGATTGGTATGTAAATCTTCATTTTCTTCTTTGGGTTTACAATGAATAACTAATTGGTGTCCATAAAAATTAAAATCTACCCAACTCTCACTTCTTCTTCCTTCTTTACAATTTAAGACATCCCGATAAAAAATTCTGCACAATTCAAGATTGTCAACAGGAATTGCAAGATGGAATGGAGGAATTGTAGCCATATTTATTTTCCTTTATAAGTTGAAGGGTTATAATTTTTTGTTGAATCTTCAATTAAGGTGTTGAGGTCTTTTAGTTCTATTTCAGTTAACTCACGATATTCGCCAACTGGAACATCGAGTTTAATATTCATAATGCGTACACGTTTTAAATGTGCTACGTTATAATTTAAGTATTCACACATACGACGGATTTGTCGGTTTAGACCTTGAGTTAAAATAATTTTAAATTTTAGGCTACTTAATTTTTCGACTTTACATTTTTTTGTCACTTTATCAAGAATAGGAATTCCGTTAGCCATTCTCTCAATAAAGGTTTGAGAAATAGGTTTATCAACAGTAACAATATATTCTTTTTCATGATTGTTACTGGCTCGTAGTATTTTATTAACTATGTCGCCATCATCTGTAAGCAAGATTAAACCTTCACTGGGTTTATCCAAACGACCAACAGGAAAAATGCGTTTTGGGTAATTAATAAAATCGATGATATTATTTTTTTCAACCTTTGTGTCTGTTGTGCAAACAATACCAATTGGTTTATTAAACGCTAAATAAATGTGATTTTGTTCTCTTTTTGAAATTAATTTCCCATCGACTTCAATAACATCGTCAAGCGACACTTTTGTCCCCATTTCAGGAACTATTCCATTAATAGTAACACGACCTGATTGAATCAATTTATCGGCAGCTCGACGTGAGCAATACCCAGCTTCACTTAAATACTTATTGAGACGTGTAAGTTTTTCTGACATGATGGTATTATTCTTCTCTATTAACAGCATCAATTGAAAATGCTGGTAAACAAATGGCAATATATTCGCAAGGTTCGACAAAGGGGTTAGAATATTGTACTCTTGTGTTTTTCCCTATTTTAATAGATTGTCCTGCTTCAAGAATAATAGTTTCACCATCAATAATAAATTGCTTTTTGCCTTTAATTATATAAGTATATTCGTCAAAGGTTGGAGTTTGAAAAGGTTCACTCCAACCAGAAGGTGCAACCATGTGTGCAATGCTTAATTGTGAATTTTCATTGGTTGCTAAGCCAAAATGCTCTTCAATAAGTTTTCCATCTGTTGTAGGAACTATAAAAGGTGATTTTTGTATTATATAATTTTTCATAAAATTTACTTTTTAAGAGGTTTTCTTTTAATCATTCCTCCTTTTAAATCTTTTACAACTCCCATAATAACAAATGCGTTTTTATCTATTTTATCTATTTCGGTTTGTAATTTTGACAATTCCAGCCTGGTAATTACAGTATATATTATGTCTTTGTCGTAACTATGGCCGCTTTTACCAAAACCACCTTTTCCTGCATAAATTGTACAGGCTCTTCTTAAATTTTCTATTAGCATTATTCTAATGGTTTCGTGTTTATCTGATATTATGGTTACACCAATATATTCTTCAACACCATCAACAACAAAATCTACAGTTTTTGCAGCTGCTAAATAAGTTAAAATGGCATATAGAGCTGTTTCAATAGATAATATATAAGCACCAAATGAAAAAATGATAATATTAATAAGTAATAATACATCACCAATTGTGATAGCTAATTTTCGACTTAAATATATGGCTAAAACTTCAGTGCCATCTATTACACTTCCACCACGCATTGCCATACCAATACCAAAGCCTAAAAAGAAACCACCAAAAACAGCAATAAGCAATTTATCTTCAGTTATTATTGGAAACTCTATAAAATGTACTACAAAAGATAATAGTAAAATTGCAATAATACTCTTTAAAGCAAATCTAACCGAAAACATTCTAGCTGAAATTATTATAAATGGTAGGTTTACAAGAATTAATAAAAAACTCAAATTAACAGAAGTAACATTTTCTAATAATAAAGAAATACCAGTTGCTCCGCCATCAATAAATTGGTTGGGCAATAAAAACCCTTTTAAACCAAAACCTGCCGAAAATACTCCAATTATAATAAAAAAGTATTCTTTTATTGCGTGAGTTAATTCTACTTGAAGATTCCTTACTAATGGAACAATTTGCCTTTTGCTAACAGGTTTCGAGCTTTGTTTTTCTTTAATCCTTTGGCGAGCAATTATTACTAATAATTTTGAGATAAAAGGGTTCATAGTTGTTTTTACGTTCCAGACCAATAAAGGTAAAAGTTTTTTATTTTTGCTTCTTCGGGAATTTGAATAGCTTCAATCTTTAAATTCATATCAAAGCGCATATTCGCTGGAAGCTCGTTTTTATCAATAGTAAAATAGGCATTTATTTCATTTACAGAAATAATAATATTTCGCAATGAATTTTGAATATTCGAAATTTTATAATTAGTATTAATATCTTTAAAAGTGCTATTTGGCGATAAGCCTTTTACTGTCACAAAACGTGGGTCTACAACTTTTACTGTTCTTATAGTAGATGTAGAATCTAATGCCTGCGAAGGAGAAAGTACTAAAAGTAGCTTCCCGCCTTTTTCGTAAATTTCTAAATCGTTGACGTTGCCTGTAAATTCGTCACCACTTACATATTTAACAATAGAGTCGTTTATAAATACAGATTCTAAATCTTTAACTTGTGTAGAATCGGTTAAATGACCAATATTTTGTTTTGAAATTAAAAACGGATTTATTTCTTTTTTACAAGAGCTGACTAAAGAAATGATTATTATAAGGAGTGTGATGGTTTTTTTCAATTGTGTTGTATTTATTAATAGTTATGATTGAGTTATTTTTTTGAAGAAATGAATTTCAAATATTTTTTCATTGCAGATTTTATATTTGATACGTCTTTTTGTGTATTGTAAATAGCTCTTTCATTTGCTGTACTTTGAAGATTTAAAGAAGCTTTTTCAATTTTCTCTCTAGTAATAAATTCATCAATAATTTCGTTCATAATAGTTAGTGTTTATTTAAAAAGAGTGATCTAATTTACATTACTTTTTTAAGAATGCCAAAAACAGCTCTAATAAAAGTTGCGCTTGTTATTACTTTAACAACAGGATTTATTCGTGTCGTTCATCAATTTTTGGATGTCCAGGACTGGGTTGTGCCAAACCACTCAAATCACCTTTTATATCCATCAATAAAACCAGAATTCCTTTTTCCGATAAATTTTCTGCTAAAACCTGAAGCGTTTTTGTTTTCCCTGTTCCTGTTGCTCCAGCAATTAAGCCATGACGATTCATATCTAAAATTTTTCATAAAAATAGACAATCTAGTTCAAACGAAAATAAAAATACTTAACTTTTAATAGTAAACCAAAAACTGTAAACTATCTTTGCGACTTATGAAGAAAGAGATACAAGAATTGTTGGATTTGGGTAAAATGTTACCACTTATGGAAGCGTTTTACACCATTCAAGGTGAAGGATTTCATAAAGGAACAGCAGCTTATTTTGTTAGAATAGGAGGCTGCGATGTTGGTTGCCATTGGTGTGATGTAAAAGAAAGTTGGAATGCCGACTTGCATCCACCAACAAATATTGAAGCAATTGTTAAAGATGCCACAAATTATAGTAATACAATTGTTGTAACTGGAGGCGAACCGCTTATGTGGAATATGAAACCACTAACAGATTTGCTAAAAACAAAAAGCTTACAAACACATATTGAGACTTCTGGAGCTTACAATCTTACTGGAACTTGGGATTGGATTTGTTTATCTCCAAAAAAACTTAAACTACCAACTAAAGAAATCTATAAAAAAGCCGATGAACTTAAAGTAATTGTTTATAATAAAAGTGATTTTAAGTTTGCTGAAGAGCAAGCAGTTAAGGTTAACAAAGACTGCATTTTATATTTGCAGCCAGAGTGGAGCAGACGTGATAAAGTAATTCCTTTAATTGTAGATTATGTGATGGAAAACCCAAAGTGGAAAGTGTCTTTACAAACACATAAATATTTGAATATTCCGTAGTTTGTAATAATAAAACTGTCACATTGAGCGCAGTCGAAATGCCGTAATAAAAAACGCCTAGACTCTCAATAACTATCGAGACAAGGCGTTTTAATTTTTTTAATTGAAATAATTACTATTTCATAGTTACAGCAACACGAACATTGCCCCAACCTAAATGCATAGTGCCATCTTTGTCAAAAGCAATCGAAAATGCTTCTAAAGAATCATCACTTGTTGTTGCAGGAACATTAATTCGAGCAACATCATTGGCTTTGTTATAAAAATAAGCACCCCAAGTATTTAAATCAGAATTAATAATAAGTGTCCATTCTGTTTCTCCTGGAATAGTAGATAAAGTATAAGTGCCAGCTTTAATATCAGTTCCGGCGACATTCATATCTTTATAAAAAGTAATCTCGGCAGCTTCGTTAGCTCCAGTACGCCATTGTTTTCCATTAGGTGCTAATTCGCTTAAATCTCGACCCTTAAGTTGTGGTCTGCTGTAAACTATTTTTACTTGTTTGTCTGAAACTTTATAATCGCTCGGAAAAGAAGCACAATCCATTGGGCTTTTATCAAGTTCAGAAAATTTTTGCGCGTTTGCATTAAATGACAATAGCATCATAAATGCAAAAGCGATGGTTGTAATAAATGTTGATTTTTTCATGTTTAGTTTATTTATTTTAAGCATTAAAAATAGATAATAGTTTTTTTTAAAGTCGAAAAATCTTGTTAAACTTTCAATCTTCATTAGCAATTTCCAAAATAATGTATTTTTAATTTCAATTATGAATATAATATGGTATAATAGTTTTAATTTGTAAGCATTATTACAGTATATATTTATAATATGAAATAGTATATTCATATTTGCTTTATAAAATTAAAAGAAAACTTATGTGTGGAATAGTATGTGCATTCGATTTAAAACAGAAATCAGAAGTATTAAGACCTCAACTATTAGAAATGGCGAAAAAAATTCGGCATCGTGGACCAGATTGGAGTGGCATTTATAACAACGATAAAGCGATATTGGCACACGAGCGTTTGGCAATTGTAGATCCGGCTTCTGGAAAACAACCTTTATTTAGTGAAGATAGGAAACTAATTTTAGCTGCTAATGGCGAAATTTATAATCATAGAGAGTTGCGCAAACAATTTGAAGGCAAATATAATTTTCAAACCGAATCCGATTGCGAAGTTATTTTAGCATTGTATCAAAAAAAAGGTGTTGACTTTTTAGACGAAATGAATGGCATCTTCGGATTTGCCATTTATGATGTTGAGAATGATGACTATTTTATTGCAAGAGACCACATGGGAATTATTCCATTATACATTGGTTGGGACAAACACGGAACGTTTTATGTCGCTTCCGAATTAAAAGCATTGGAAGGTGTTTGCACTAAAATAGAACTCTTTCCACCTGGACATTATATGAGCAGTAAAGATGGAAAATTTGTAAAATGGTACAAACGCGATTGGATAGATTATGATGCTGTAAAAGACAACGAAACCAGTATTTCTAAAATAAAAGAAGCTCTTGAAGCTGCTGTACACAGGCAATTAATGTGCGATGTGCCTTATGGTGTGTTGTTATCAGGTGGGTTAGATTCATCAGTAATTTCTGCAATAGCAAAAAAATATTCACAAAAACGTATAGAATCTGATGATAAAACAGATGCTTGGTGGCCACAATTACACTCTTT
>JADFSQ010000111.1 GCA_022560715.1 Bacteroidota bacterium | reverse complement strand
TTCATAGATACCACTTCTTAGGGGTTTTAGCTCTTCGGCCACTCTAGTTAATATTCGCCTTTTTTCGGCATCTGTTAATCCATTGTTATTCTGCAACACTTTTTTTATTTCAACTGCATTTTCCGACAGCTTATCAACCAGCTCAAGGTTATTATCAGATAACCTACTTGTTAACCAGTCAGTATTGCCTATCAATCTTTCCAGTTTTGAAAACCTAGAAACAATATTTGTATCATTTAATCTAGGGTCAAATATAATTTAATTATCTCAATTTTGTCAATCGGGAAACCTTTTACTTTAGCTAATTCGTCTAAAGAGTTATATCCATCACGCAAAGTTCTTTGCTCAATAATTTCGTAAGCTAGTTCGTAATCTATGTGCTGAATAGTTACCAATTGGTCTCTTGTTACTTCATTAAGATTAAACTTTACAACTTGTCTTGGTGTTTTTACTGTGAATTGGTTTAAAACACGCTCAATAACTTCTGGCGTAAGACCATAAATATCCTGAAGCTGAACATCGGAAATAAAACCACCAACAAATTTGTTCCTATATTTAATAATGCGTTCAGATAGTTTTTCGCCTATACCATTTACTTTTCTTAACTGACTTATAGTGGCTGTGTTTAAATCAATTTTTTCGTCATAACTTTTTGGAGAGTTATTGTTTTGATATGCAAACGTATTTTTAGGTTTAGGATTTGTAACCCAATCCGGAAATTTAAAATAAGGCGAGATTGCACTTAATAATGAATCAGAAATCTTGGTAACCATTTGGAATTCTTTTGAAGAATTAACCCACTTGTTTTGTTCTCTAAATTTGAGCAATCTATCAATTTCTTCATTGGTCATCCCAAGTGTATAACCTTTATAATCTGTAATAAAGTTTGGATTGAAAGGATAGATTTTTGGTTTGCGTTTTTCAATTTCAACTAAACGCAATGAGTCCACTTCATTTTGAAATTTCTCTAACTCACCTTGATTGATTGAAATTTCTTCCGAAGAAATCCCGTCCCGATAACTATCGGGAGCTATCTTGACAACAAAAAAGTACACACATTGAAGAATCACAATAAAGACAAGCAATAAAAAAATCCCACTTCGTTGTTTTTGAGTAAACTTGAAATGGGATTTCATATGTTATATTTTAAATGTTTATGCCTTTTTTGCTTTTATAGCGTCTAAATAACGAGCCAATTGTTTTTTAACAACCGGGAATAAGAAATATAATCCGATCATATTAGGGAATACCATTGCAAAAATCATAGCATCTGAGAAATCCCAAATAGATTTCATACTTGCAGCAGCACCTATTACAACAAATAATAAAAATAATAATTTGTAGGTCAAATCTGCAGCTTTTCCTCTGCCAAATAAATATTTCCAAGACTGTAAACCATAGTATGACCAAGATATCATTGTTGATACAGCAAACAATACAACTGCTACTGTTAAGAATATATTAGAATAAGGAATATATGCAGCAAATGCTTTTGAAGTGATTCCTGCACCCTCATAAGATATTCCATCAATCATTACCGACCCTTCTCCACCATATTCAAAAGCACCACCAAAATTGAAGATAATAATTACTAAAGCTGTCATTGTGCAAATAACTACTGTATCAATAAATGGCTCTAAAAGTGCAACCAATCCTTCTGATGCTGAATATTTTGTTTTTACTGCTGAATGTGCAATAGACGCTGAACCAGCACCAGCTTCATTAGAAAATGCTGCACGCTTAAATCCTACTAATAAAACTCCTATAAAACTTCCTACTCCAATTGCTGTAGGATTAAATGCTTCTCTCATAATTAAACGAAAAGCATCATCTATTAAAGAAAAGTTACTTAAAACAATATAGAAACATGCTATTAAATACATAATGGCCATAAATGGAACTATTTTTTCGGTAACTGATGCTATTCTTTTAATGCCTCCAATAATAATAATGCCTACTAAAATTGCTAAAATCAACCCAATCCAAGCTCCTGCACTTGTACTTTCAAGTCCCAATAAATCTTTTAAAACAATAGTAGCTTGGTTTGATTGTGCTGCATTACCACCTCCAAAAGAGCCACCAATACAAAAGATTGCAAAAAATACTGCTACTATTTTACCCATAGTTGCAAATCCTTTTTCTTTCAATCCTTTGCTTATATAATACATTGGTCCTCCGTAAACAGTTCCATCCTCATCAATATCTCTATATTGTACCCCAAGTGTACACTCAACAAACTTTGTTGACATTCCTAACAATCCACAAATTACCATCCAAAAAGTTGCTCCGGGACCTCCAAGGGCAATTGCCAATGCAACACCGGCAATATTACCATTACCTACTGTTCCAGAAACGGCAGTTGCCAATGCTTGAAAGTGAGTGACCTCACCATCTTTACTTTCGTCTTCAATGGTATCTTTTATATCTCCATCAATTGCCAATTCTGAATCACCTACCTCATGATGATCAACATCATCATGTTTACCTCTTACAATATTGATTGCTGTTTTAAAATACCTAAAATTTGGAAACCCGAAATAAAGGGTAAAAAACAATGCACTACCAACGAGTAATATTAATACAAAAGGAGCACCAAATACAGGAAAAAATATGACACTAGAAATAGCGTCTGAAATTGGCTTAAATCCTTCGTCAATACGTTGGTCCAATCCTTTTTCGGCAACATCTTGTGCAAAAATTATAATGGGTAGTAATACTGTGAAAATTGAAAGAAGATATTTCTTCATAATTAATAATATTTAGTTAGTAGTTTTTTTTAAGACAGCAAGATGCTAAAAATAAATGAGTTTTTAAAAAGATATTTCCTATTTAACTCATTTTATGCTGTGCAATGCTCTTGATTTTTAAATTTTTTAGGTTAGTTAAATACACTAATTTTATATTTTGAAGTTAATTTAAATCGTGGTCCAGATTTACAATAAGCTTTATAAGTCAAATACAGAGGAGCGTTTTGTATATACCAAATCTTTAATTCGTATTAAAACTCCTATAATTAAATAGAGTGCAAAGCCAAAACCTAGAGTTACAAATGTGAGATAAATAAAAGATGTTCGTACCACTTTTGCTCTCATCCCTAGTCGGTCGGCAATACGTTGGCAGACATAAAATCCGTGTTTTTGAAAATAGAGTAGTGTTTTGTAAAATATATTCATAAAAACAAAGTTGATGAATTTTTACAACAAAAAAACCACTTTTAAAAAAAAGTGGTTTAAACTTGCTGATATTCTATTAGTTATGTATTAATTTATTTTATTCCTGTATGTATTATTGGATCTCCTTTCCCTTCTGAATCTAAATCTGGATCATCAATAACATATCCGTCAGTAGTTGGGCTAACTAATAAAAGAACCCCCGCAGCATGAGGTGCTGCCATGGATGTGCCACTTATGGTTTTATACCCTCCATCTTTCCATAATGAAAATACCGCTACACCAGGTGCGCAATAATCTATTGGTGGATTTCCATAATTAGAAAAATATGCCCAATCATCATTACTATCCATTGCAGAAATAGTATAAATATTGTCTCCATTTGCTCTTGCTGGCGAATAGTTATTAGCATCTTTTGCTGAATTACCTGCAGCTAAAGAAAATTTAATGCCTTCTGAATTGCCTTTAGTTGGTTCTGATGCTTTAATTACAGCATCATCAAGTGTTTGGGACACTCCTCCTCCTAAACTCATGTTAGCAACATCTCCAGAATTTCCATTTGCACCAACGTAATCTATTCCAGCAATTACCCCAGAAATAGTCCCTCTACCTCTTCTATCCAATACTCGTACAGCAACAACAAGCGTATTAGGTGCTACACCAACTGAGCCAATTTCATTGTCTATAGCTGCAATTGTACCTGCTACATGAGTTCCATGCCCATTTTGATCGTTTGGACCTCCTCTTACAAAAGATATATTTCTTGTATCCTCATCATTTGGTTCTACATTTAAATCTGGGTGGTCTAAATCTATACCAGTATCTATAACCCATGCCGTAAAGCTGGATGTTGTAGTTCCTCCTCCAACTCTAGTAGTTCCATATGGTGTTTCTTCACCTGGTGGAGAATCTTCTTCTTTAACAGGCTTCCCCTTAAAAGGAGATATGCTTATAATAAAATCTTGCTCTATGCTTTTTACTCTAGGGTCTTTTTTTAAGGTATTAACTTGCTCTTTGGTCAACTTTGCTGCAAAGCCTTTTAATGCAAACCCATAAGTTGCAGTTATGTTTTCTTCTTTTAAATTTATAGTTGCAAACTCGTTTACAAAGGTTGTTTTAAGATTTCGTATTTGTGTTCTATAATCTTCTTTAGACTTCGATTTTGTTAGCGGCGCTATTTTTCCAGCAATATCATTATATACAATAATATAACTTCCAGGAATTGGCTGTGGCTTGGCAAAACTTACGACTTCAATAAGAACTTCAGTTTCAATTAATTCTGTAGAATCATTTTGACAACCCACAATTATTAAAAGAATTAATAATAATGAATAAGTAAATTTCTTGTTCATTTTAAATAAAATCATGGTTTAGAATTTTTTTTGTAAATAGCTTTCCAAATATACGATTTTTATATACAATAATTAAATAAACTAATATTTTTCGATAAAATACAACTTAATTAACGTAAAAGAATACTATTACCTATTGCACATTGCAAACATTTATTTTTATCGCAATACTCGTTTTTAAGTTGCAATAATGCTTGAGATTGTAATGCTGTTTTAGAAACTTGTTTAAGCGTATTGAACTTATCGACAATACTATTTTTTTCTGAAGTTATACTTTGAATTATCTCAACAATATCTTCATCTATAACTTTTCCCTGCTGTTTTGCATAACTGAATTTAAGTGGAATAATAGTGTTAATAAGTAACAAATCTATAAATGATTTGGTAACAACTTTTTTAGATGGTTTAGACGTTTTATTAAACGTAAAATGAGTCTCCCAAAAGGCTGAAGTCATAAGGGTAAACAAAGTGTAGAACTCATTGATAGATTTCGCATTCATTATTTTTGAAAATAAGTTTTGTTGTTTATGATACAACATTGCTAATTGAGATAATCTTATAGTTGGAAAATTTGGAGGTCGCAATCTAAAAAACTGCAAAGGCACTACGTTTTGATTCGATAAATTAAATTTTTGTTTTAAAAATTGATATTCTTTAGTGAGTTCTAAATAATAAATTTCTTGAATGTCGTCGTCTAACAGACCTGCTTGTCCAAAAAACAAAGCTTCCAAACTCAATAGTTTAAATTGTAGTTTTCTAACTACCGAAAAATCGAAAGAATTAGAAACGCTTAAAAAGGCTTCGCCATTTACTTTCAAACCAAAATTTTTAGTTAACATTTTAAACAACACTTCCTCCCAATTATTAGACGATGCTTTCAACAATTTTTCTATGTCTATGGATTTTCGTTCAAGGCGTTCAAAATACAATCGCTCCAACCAATTGTGGATTGTAAAATCATCGACAGTAGCAAAATCTTTTTCACAATTAATCCATTTTTGCGTTTTAGAAAATAGCTTTTGGTAATTATATAACGCTTCTTTTGAAACTACTCTTTTTAATTCTAAAGTTGGAATTTTAGTGTTATCTTTTCTGAATATATCTGTATTATATTCCCAAACTACATGCAAAATTACATTATCGTACGCTTTATCTGTTTCATGGTTATGCACAAACCAATCGCTAGATTTTATATGTAGCTCTACATTTCCAGCCCAAAATTGACCATCAATTATTAATTGTGATGCAAAAAAATCTGGACCAGAATTTTGATTATGTTGCCCTACTGAAACAATAGAAATAGTCTCTCCATTAGTAGTTATTAAATTTGCTGTATCTATCTTTTTATGTTTCCATAAATAATGTAGAAAATCTTCTTGCATATATTAAATTAAAGTACCAATGTACAAATTCCAATGTATTCAAATTGAAAATGTATAAATTTGTAATGAATTCAAAAAACATCAGACTATTTCAAAATGAAAAATCTTTTTAAGTCTTTATTTATCGCAGTATTTCCAATGTTTGCTTTGTATGTATTGATTGATAGCAGTTTACATTTAATACAACACGATTTCTCTTTTCGTTATTTTGGGCGATTGCTTTCGGCATTAACCATAGTCGTGTTTTTTGCAGGTTTATTTATAAAATCTCAAGCCAGAACTTCAAGAAATCTTAATGTGTTTTCGGTTTTTATTATACTTGGTTTTATAACAAGTCTTGTTTTAGGAGGGATTATAGAAAATGGTGAAGTAATTGGCTCATCTATGAGTTTTATGTTGGTTTTAGGTTGGATTGTGTATCTAAAATGGTATTCGGTTTTTGAAAATAGGGATCAAAGCATTTTAAAAATTGGAAACTTGTTACCAAACTTTCAGCTTGAAGATTCAGAATGCAATAAAGTATCTTCTGAAGCGTTTTTAGGAAATCCATCTATTTATCTTTTTTATCGTGGTAATTGGTGTCCACTTTGTATGGCTCAAATAAAAGAGATTGCAGCACAATACAAAGAATTAGAACAACGTGGTGTAAACATGATTTTTGTAAGTCCACAACCTCACAGCTTCTCTAAAAATTTAGCTGATAAATACAAGCTGAATTTTAATTTCCT
>JADFSQ010000110.1 GCA_022560715.1 Bacteroidota bacterium | reverse complement strand
TCAGAATCTTTTATACATGGTATAAGTGGTGGAACATGGATGCCATTGGCAGTTCAATCTGGAACAGAAGCTATATTAAGAACAACTGCATCTGTATCAGTATCAGTTGGTAGTGAGTCTGTAATAACAGCAGGTTCAGTACAAACATATAATCCAATAGGCATTGGTAGTATTTTAATAACAAATGTTACACCATCACCTGTAAATATTATTACAGTTGGTTCATCAGCGGCATTAACATCAGGTAATGATACATCATTTATTACAAAAATTATAACAACAGGAAGTACTTATTATTTAACTGGTTTTGATTTAACTGGTACTGCAGATGGAAAATTTTCAATATATAATAATGCAATAAAACAATTATTATTAAGAACAAATGCGGCAGAGCAAAATATTTCACGTTCATTTTCAAGTCCATTAAGATATTCAACAGGAAGTATTGTTGTTAAAGTTGAACATGGAGAAACATTATCACAAACATTTGAAGGAGTTTTATATGGATTTGAAGAAACAACTTAACTATATAGTAATATAACAATTATTTATAAAGAAAAATAGATATATATAAAAGATGGCAGATATAGGTGATATACCAAATACGTTAATAAAGAAAAAAATAAGTTTACAAATTGACGATAGGATAATTTTTCAGAATTAGGAATGGTATAGCTGTCATCGGTCATTCCTAATTGTACAAACATATTCCAAGCGCGACTAAATCCAACTCTACGCATCGTTCCTCTGTACAAGGTTTTTACATTATTAAGGCCATAAACACTTTGATATTTGAGAGAATCTCTGTTTGCATACGCTTCAAATCTGCCATAGCCTTCCACTTCCAAAAATTCGGTACGTCTAAACAATCTATTATATGGTATATATTTGTATTTGCTTTCCTGCAAGAATTTTGCTGCTCCACCTTGTCCTGCAATCACCACATTTCTTGGATTCCATGTGAATTTATAATTCCAAAGATTATTGTCACTTTCTGGAGCAACCAATCCACCAGTAAACGATTCAAACAATATAATTTTCCCTCCTTTTTCTCGAATAGTGTCTAAAACTTTCATTGCACTCATGTGATCGATTCCTGGATCTACGCCAATTTCGTTCATAAAAACAAGCCCTTTGGCTTTGGCTTCAATATCTAATGCTTGCATTTCAGGGCTTACATACGATGCTGTAACCATATTCTTATTATAAGAAATACAATCTTTAGCAACTTCAATATGAAAACGAGCTGGAAGCATCGATACAACAATGTCTGCATTTTTTATCGCATTAGTTCTTGAATCTTGGTCAAAAACATCGAGGATAATCGCCTCAGCATTATTATGATTTCCTATTAACTCTTTAGCATTTTCTATATTGATATCACCTATCGTAATATGTAAATCTTCTGATGAAGATTTATCCAAAAAATATTTAATAAGATAAGATGAAGATTTACCAGAACCAATAACTAAAATCTTTCGCATAGTGAGATTTGTTGTGTAATTTTGTTTCCACGAATGTAATAAAATGTAACTGTTATAAAAACTCAAAATATAAATTTATATGAACAAAACAATATTAGTTGTTGCTTCACTTTTCGGCTTGTTAAGTATCGCTTTTGGAGCTTTTGGAGCGCATAGCTTAAAAACTTTAATTTCAGTTGAATCACTACAGACTTTTGAAACCGGAATACGCTACCAAATGTATCACGCACTTGTACTTTTATTTGTTGGTAGCACGACATTAGTTCAGCAAAAAACTAAAAAGATAATATTCTATTTAATAGTATTTGGTGTAGTGTTTTTTTCGGGTTCAATCTATGGTTTAGCTACAAATAACCTTACAAGTTTCGATTTTAAAACTCTTGGATTTATAACTCCAATTGGCGGATTGTTGCTAATAGCTTCATGGATTTTATTATTGATAAACTTTATTAAAATGAAGTCTAAATAATGATATCTTTAAAATAATGTTTAGTTTTGTACAATAATTCTAATTGAATAATTATGGTAAATGATACCCAAACTGCGAAATCAATTTCGTTAGAACAATATGGTATTAAAAACGCTAAAGTAAATTATCAATTATCCCCCAGCAATCTTCATGACATAACAATAGCAAAAGGGCAAGGTGTTGAAGCCTCATCTGGAGCATTGGCTGTAAATACAGGCGAATTTACTGGACGCTCACCTCTGGATAGGTTTATTGTTAAAGATAGTATAACAAGTGACAAAGTTTGGTGGAGTAAAATAAATATTCCGTTTGAAAGTGATGCGTTTCAAAAATTGTACGATAAAGTCGTTGATTATTTATCGAACAAGGAAATTTTTGTTCGTGATAGCTATGTTTGTGCTAATTATAATTATAAAACAAATATTCGTGTAATAAACGAACATCCTTGGAGCAATATGTTTGCTTACAATATGTTTTTACGTCCAACTGATGAGGAGTTGGAAACCTTTGAACCAGAATGGCTTATTGTAAATGCTCCAGGTTTTATGGCAATTCCAAACCAAGATGGCACGCGACAACACAATTTTGCCATTTTAGATTTTACCCGAAAAATTGCTTTAATTGGAGGAACTGGATATACTGGAGAAATTAAAAAAGGAATTTTTTCGGCTTTAAATTTTATACTTCCTGTTTTTAAAAATACGTTGCCAATGCACTGTAGTGCAAATATTGGCAAAGATGGAGATACTGCAATCTTCTTCGGATTATCAGGAACTGGAAAAACAACACTTTCTACAGACCCAAACCGAAGTTTAATTGGTGATGATGAACATGGATGGACGAATGAAAACACTGTGTTTAACTTTGAAGGTGGCTGTTATGCTAAAGTTATAAATCTCACAAGAGAAAACGAACCGGAAATATACGATGCCATTAAAAAAGGAGCAATTTTAGAAAATGTTATTTTGGATAGTAATGGTGTTGTGGATTTTGAAGACACTTCTATAACTCAAAATACAAGAGTAAGTTACCCCATTTATCATATTGACAATATTCAAAAACCATCCATTGGAAAGAGTCCTAAAAACATCTTTTTTTTAACTGCTGATGCTTTTGGAGTATTGCCTCCAATTTCTAAACTAACACCCAGTCAGGCTGCTTATCATTTTATTTCCGGTTATACTGCTAAAGTTGCAGGAACCGAAGCTGGAGTTGTGGAACCTGTACCATCTTTTTCTGCGTGTTTTGGAGCACCTTTTATGCCTTTACACCCAACAAAATACGCTGAAATGCTAAGCAAAAAAATGAAAGACTCTGGAGTTAATGTATGGCTGATAAACACTGGTTGGACTGGAGGTGCTTATGGAGTTGGTACCAGAATGAAGCTAAAGTACACACGTGCCATGATTAGTGCTGTATTAAATGGAGATTTGGATTTATATACTTACGACGATTATCATATTCACTCTGTTTTTGGTGTTGCTCAACCAAGATTTTGCCCTGGAGTTCCTACCGAAGTTTTAAGCCCAAAAACTGCATGGAATGATGATGATGCATATTATAAAACCGCCTTTAAACTATCGAATGCGTTTCGTGAAAATTTCAAAAAATTCGAATCCTATGCAAGTGAAGAAATTAGACGTGGAGGTCCACAACGCTATGGATTCTAAATAGTATCTGGATGGAAACGTTCAAAATAAAAAAGTGCGATTTAAGTTTTAAATCGCACTTTTTTATAACTTACCTGTTTCTCTATCTTTTTCTTGCATTTGCCTTTTCAATATACTTTTCTAAAGCCATTGTCATCGATGGAGTTTCTGGTGTTGGAGCAGAAATATCCACCCTCAAACCTCTACTTTCTACAGCTTTAATTGTCGTGTTTCCAAAAACTGCTATACGTGTATCGTTTTGCTTAAAGTCTGGAAAATTATGAAATAAGGAATCTATTCCTGAAGGGCTGAAAAACACTAAAATATCATAAGAGACATCAGCCAAATCGGATAAATCACTAATTACCGTTTTATAGAAAGTTGCTCGTTTCCAATTAATACCAAGTTCGTTTAAAATACTCGGGACTTCCGGTTTAAGTTTGTCTGTACTTGGCAATAAGAATCTTTCGTCTTTATATTTTTTTATTAAAGGAGTAAGTTCGTTAAAAGTACGTTTGCCAACATAAATTTTACGTTTTCTGTATACTACATACTTTTGCAAATAAAATGCTACCGCTTCAGACTGGCAGAAATACTTCAAAGCATCCGGAACTTTAAACCGCATTTCTTCAGCGACTCTAAAAAAATGATCTACAGCATTTCTACTGGTAAGTATTATTGCTGAATAATTATTTAAATCCACTTTCTGCAATCGTATTTCTTTAGATGCAACACCTTCGACATGTATAAAAGGTCGAAAATCAATTTTTACTTTTTGCTTTTTCTGAAGGTCAAAATACGGGGAGTTTTCTATTTTAGGTTCAGGTTGAGAAACCAATATTGTTTTCACTTTCATATAACTCTACTAGTTGTTTCCTCTTGTCAAGGTTAGTTCAAAACCTTATACAAAATTATATAAGGTGCAATTTCAAGAGCGCAAAGATACAAAATAAAATAAAACAAGTTATTTAAAATTAACTTTTGATGTATTTTAAAAGATGTTATCAAGCCAACTAAATTTATAACCAATATTAACCCTATTACGATATAAAGTATCGTTTTGGAAGGATTTACTGCAAATATTAATAGAATATTAATAGGCAAAAGCATTAAACCAATATAGTTTTTATAATTCGTTTTTTGAAAAACATACGAATCTATTAACGAATCTATTTCAAAAAGGCTTCCAATTAAACGCTCGATAAGTATTTTAATTAAAATTAATGAGCCAATACCTATAAAGAACTTGAAAAAAAGAATTAGATCGAAAGCTATAGGTTCAATAAAAGTATTATACCAAATAAAATAGAATAAAGCTGAAGATATAATTAAATTTAAAAACAAAAGCCCATCAAACTGGTCTATAAATTTTTGATCTCTGGAGTAAATTTTTAAATATTTAGAGTTCCCTATAAGCCACAAAAAATCATTAAATCTATTAGTAAACCTAGCTTTTGCAAAAGCTAAAATGCAAACACATAAAACAATTAAAACAGTAAACCACTCGTTAGATATTATTTCTCGTAACATGAACGCTAAATTATGAAGAATAATCTATAAAATTAATCCTGCAAATAACTTACACCAACTTAAGTTTATAATGACGTGAAATTATATTGAATTATTTTTTGCAAGATTGAAGAAAAAATATTTCAGCATAGCTTTGCTACGGTAAAATATTTTTGTGAAAATATTGTGAAAAATAAACGATATAACACAACATTATAAACTTAATTTGGTGTTATTTTTGCCGAAATTACTTTTTTGATGAAAGATGCGATTGTCATAATCCCAACGTTTAATGAAATTGAAAATATTGAAGATATTATTAGAGCTGTTTTTGGTTTAGAAAAACCGTTTGATATCCTTGTGGTTGACGATAATTCTCCCGATTTGACTTCGCTTAAAGTAAAAGAATTACAAGACCAATTTAAGAGCAGATTGTTTTTGGAAACACGACTTGAAAAAGCTGGACTTGGCACTGCGTATATTCATGGGTTTAAATGGTGCTTGTCGCACGAGTATAATTATATTTTCGAGATGGATGCCGATTTTTCGCATAACCCTAAAGACCTTGTAAAATTATATAATGCTTGTCATCTTGAGGGTGCAGACGTCTCCATTGGGTCTCGTTATGTTAAAGGAGTAAACGTAGTTAATTGGCCAATGGGAAGAGTGCTTTTATCGTATTTAGCTTCCATTTATGTGCGTGTTATTACTGGAATGAAAATTCATGATACAACTGCTGGATTTGTGTGTTATAAACGACATGTTTTAGAGAAAATTAATCTTGATAAAATAGAATTTATTGGTTATGCATTTCAAATAGAAATGAAATTTAAAGCCTATTTAAAGAAATTTAAAATTGTTGAGATTCCTGTAGTTTTTACGGATAGAACAAAAGGAGAATCAAAAATGAGTGGTAGCATAATTTCTGAAGCTGTCTTTGGAGTCATTTCAATGAAATTTAATAGTTTATTCGGAAGAAATTAAATGGAGAACAAGACTGTACTTATAAAAAACGCTAAAATAGTGAATGAAGGTACTATTTTTAATGGTGATATTCTTATTGAAAATGAGTACATAAAAGAAATCGCAGAATCTATTAGTGCAAAATCGGCAGATGTGCACGTTTTTGATGCCGAAAACAACTATGTATTTCCAGGTGTTATCGACGACCAAGTTCATTTTAGAGAACCAGGGCTTACGCATAAAGCAACTATTGAAAGTGAATCTAAAGCTGCTGTTGCAGGAGGTATTACGTCTTTTATAGAAATGCCAATTTTGAATTTTTCAACAACACCTTTAATAGATAATGAACTAGCACTATAAATGATTGGTAGTCCTGATTCTATATAAGTAAATAACTTATTCCCAATTGCTATCTTCATTCTATCTTTAGTCCATTTGCGCCCTGTTGAATCTGATAAAATGTTAATTCCCCAATCATACTTTGCAATTTCATGGTTTATTAGAGTATATGATAATGGTTCGTGAAAATGAAAATACTTTTCGGTTTTATCTAATTCATAATATTCTTTATATCTTTTTTGATTTCTTCAAGGCTTTT
>JADFSQ010000109.1 GCA_022560715.1 Bacteroidota bacterium | reverse complement strand
CATTACCTTATAGTTTACGACAAGTGAAGGATATTCAGTTTTAAGCGTATTGAAACAATGCGGACAAGTAGTTACAATCTTTTTTATTTCGTAAGCATTTAATATTTCAATATTTGTTACTGCCTGCATTTGGAACAAAAACTCATTTCCTGCTCGTTTTGCTGGATCTCCAGTACAACTTTCTTCAGTCCCCAAAACAGCAAAATCTATATTTGCTTTATTAAGTATCTTAACAAATGCTTTAGTGATTTTTTTTGCTCTATCATCAAAACTTCCAGCACAACCAACCCAAAACAACACTTCTGGTTGTTTGCCTTGCGCCATAAATTCTGCCATAGTTGGTACTTTTAATGCTTCGCTCATTTGTAGTTGAGTTGTTAAGTTGTTATCTGAACTTCTCTGTAATAAACTTATAAACTATTTTTATTTATTTGTGTTTACCATCATCGAATACTTCAATGATTACTTCTTTAACCACCAAATCTGTAAACTTGCCTCGAAAACGTGTGGCTTTAACAAGGTGATTATCGATCCAGTGGTAATTTCCTCCTCTTGGTTTTCCCATTAACAGACTGTGGTATTTAAAACCCTGTTTTTTTAGCCAAATTTCGGTATACTCACGATGTGCTTCTGTTCTTGAAGTGAAGAAACAAATTAAATGTCCTTCGTCATACCATCTATTTGAAGTTTCTAAAGCATCAGGATATACTTCTGCTGTTAGCATACGTTCTGGCTCTTCGTTTGGTATGTCGTCACAAACGGTTCCGTCTATATCTATTAAATAATTTTTTATGCCTTCAGGCAGAACAGGACTTACTTTTTCTCCTGCTTCAATTTTTTGATGCAATAATTTATCTGCTTCTTCTCTTTTCATATAACATTTATAAATTTTGTCAGTCAGTTATTTTTTAATATCGAATCTTTTTCTTTTTCCAATTCTAAAAAATCTTTTTTTGAAACTCTTAAAATTATAGCAAACTTACGTGTACCATTTACCAGTCTCTTTTTTGGATTATATCTATCATAAAAAGCCAATTCCTTTGCTTTTTCAGATAAAAACTTGATTTGATTTTCAGAACAATAATCACAAAATATTTTTTTTACTACAATTTCTTTTGACTGACTATTGACATATTCAATTTCGGTATATATTTTTATTTGTAATGAATCCGTTTTAAAATCCCTTTGCTGTGCTATACTAAAATTAAAACAGCAGAAAATTAATATTACTAAATAATATGAAATTTTTAAACGCTTCATTTATTGTTTATTCATTTTTCCAGTTTAACCTATCCATTTGGTTATAAGGCCAAGGTGCTCCATTGTTTTCAATATTGCTCATCATAGTATTTAATTCGGCAGGAGCAGCCGACTGTTCCATTACTAAATAACGACGCATATCTAATATAATTGACAATGGATTTATACTCACAGGACAGGCTTCTACACAAGCATTACAAGATGTACAAGCCCAAAGTTCTTCTCTTGTTATGTAATCGTCCAATAATTGTTTTCCATCGTCTTTAAACTCGCCTTTATTGGCATCGATGTTTTTCCCTACTTCCTCTAAACGATCGCGAGTATCCATCATAATTTTACGCGGTGATAATTTTTTGCCTGTTTGACTGGCAGGACATTCACTTGTACAACGTCCACATTCAGTACACGTATAAGCATTAAGCAATTGTATCCAATTTAGGTCTTGAACATCGCTTGCTCCAAATTTTGCTGGTATTTCGTCATCTTCGCCTTCAGCAGGAGCTGCATAAGGATCAACATTTGGATCCATCATTAGCATGACTTCTTTGGTTACAGCTTCTAAATTATTTAATTCCCCTTTGGGTTTTAAACTTCCATAATAGGTGTTTGGAAATGCTAATAAAATATGCAGATGTTTAGAGAAATACAGATAATTTAAAAACACAAAAATAATGAGTATATGACTCCACCAAGCTGTGCGTTCAATGATGTGTATTGAGTTTTCGGTTAATCCAGCAAACCAAGGAGAAACATATTGACTTATTATATTTCCGGTTTCCATTTCCTGAAACGGAATATCTGTAGCATTCATAATAAGAAACAAGGTCATTAAAACCATTTCGAAATACAAAATGTAGTTTGCATCACTTTTTGGCCAACGTGTCATTTCAGATTTCCAAAAACGAGCTAATTTTATAATGTTTCTACGTGTCCAAAATACAATGACTGCTACTAAAACAAGAAGGGCGAGAATCTCGAACGTTCCTATTAGCACACCATAAAGACTCCCGATTCCTGAAAAAATGCGATGTGTACCAAATAAACCATCAATTATTATTTCTAAAACTTCAATATTAATTACAATAAAGCCAACGTATACAATAACGTGCAGAATACCAGCAATTGGACGACGTACCATTTTACTCTGTCCGAGAGCTATCATTGCCATATTTTTCCAACGCTGCGATTTGTTATCACTTACATCAATATCCTGCCCTAACTTGATGTTGCGAATAAGTTTCCTTATATTTTTAACAAAGTAGCCAATACCTATAATAAGTGCAATAGCAAAGAGTATGTTAGGAATATAATCCATTATTTAGGTATTAATTAGTTTACTCTTCGTTATAAGGAATTTCTTTTTTAGACAAGATTCTAAAATAGCGCTTTGGATGCAATTTAATATCTCTTAATAGTTCTTCCATTTCTTTTGAAGCGCCTTTAAGGTTATTGTACAATTCATCATCATTTAACAGTTTCCCGATAGAGCCTTCTCCTTTTTCGATACTCGCAAGAATTTTATCGAAATTGCTGATTGTTAATTGCAAACTCTTTATGGTCTCACCAAGATTTGCATTAGCAATAGAATCCGTTATTTTGGATAAGTTTGATGTAATAGTGTCAATATTACTTAATGTGTTGTTTAATGTTTCTTGATTATCAGTAATTAAACTATTAATAGCTACAGAAGTATTTTTAAAAGATTCTATTGTTATGGCTAACTCTGCTATGCTTTTTTTAAGATTGGCTTTGGTTTGTACATCAAACACAGAATTAATATTAACAAGTAGCGAATCGGCACTTACCATCATGGTTTCAATTTTTTCTTGAAGTGGTGTTAAACGCTGATTTACAAGTTCTGTTAATCCAGCTTTTACTGTGCCTTCAAGATAATCGCCTTTTTTTGCATTTTCAGCATTATCAAAAGCAGGAATTATAGCAATGGCTTTTCCTCCTAATAATCCAGCTTCATATAATTCTGCTATACTATTTTTAGAGAATTCAAAATCACTGTCTATCAAAAGTTTTACTGTTATACTTCCAGAGCCATCTTCGCTAAAATTTATGTCTTGCACTTTACCAACCGTCAAGCCGTTTATGGTTACTGGAGTGGATGATGCCATGCCTTCTACATTATCGTAAACAACATAAAATGTTCTGGAAGAATCTAATAAATTATTCCCTTTTAAATAGTTGAACAAAAATATAAATAATACTATACCCGAAATTACTAATACTGCGGTTTTTATTTCTCTAGATAGTTTCAAAAGCTAAATGTTTATTATTAGACGAGTTCATTATTGATTAACTACAAAATTAACAATTAAATTAAAATTAACCTGCTTAATCTGATGGAGTTTTTAAAGCTTCATTTAAAGTAATTGATTCACCGTTTTTAAATGCAACTATAAAGCAAGTTGTATATCCTTTTTTATACGCCTTATTTTTCTGGTCTTTTATCTTCGAGTAGTCTGAAGTTGCACCATAAAAATATTTGTATGTCTTTCCTATTTTATCTCTTGAAATTTCTTGAAGCCCTTTAAAATTATAGGGTTTGGTTTTAAGTTTTCTTGAGCTTGCTGCAATTTGTACTTTAAAAGTAATGTCAGGATAAATTGATGTAGATGCATCAGAACCAAAGCTTTCGGTTAAATCTGAATCATCAAAACTAACATTCAGGCTTTCTTTGTATTTTAAAATGGCATCTTTTATTGAGTTTGCCATTTCGGTTTGTCCTTTGTTAGAACTTAAATAAGCACCTTCAATTTTATTAGTTAAAAATCCTGTTTCAATTAACACGCTTGGCATATATGTATTGTGCATGACCCAGAGGCTAATTTGTTTTACTCCTCTGCTTTTTCTATTCAGCTTATTTTGAAAATTATCTTCTACAAAACGTGCCAATGTAATACTTTGATCTACATAATCTTCTTGCATTAATGTTAATCCTATTAAAGACTCCGGAGAGTTCGGATTAAACCCTTCATAATGTTTTTCATGATCATCTTCTAAGAAAATTACTTCATTCTCTGCTTTTGCAATTTCAATGTTTCTTCCTGTATTAGAAAGGCTTAAAACATAGGTTTCAGTGCCATAGGCTTGTGTATGATGCGCATTACAATGTATAGATACAAATAAATCGGCATCTGCTTTGTTGGCTATTTTGGCACGTTCGCGCAATTCTACAAAGACATCTTTTTTACGTGTATAAATTACTTTTATATCTTTATTTTTTTCAAGTTCTTCGCCAACTTTTAATACTATTTTTAAAGCTATAGATTTTTCCGAATCGAACTTTGTTGGTCTTCCAGGATCTTTACCACCATGACCTGCATCGAGAACCACAACAAATTTTTCGGTTGCTTTTTGTGCAAAAGTGTAGTGTGTTAATAAAAATATAAAGGATAATAAAAGGTATTTTACATTCGTTTGCATAAAGACTTTAACGGCTTAAGAACTCGATTTATTACACAATAAAATTGAACACAGGTTTAAATCTTAATTTTTTACAATATTAAAATAATCACAAAAAAATATATGTAACTTTGGCAATTCAAAAACCGAGCCATACTTTTACAAAAATACATCTAAAAGCATTGCAAACAAATATCTTTCAAATACTTTTTGCCCTAAGTTTTACAGTGTTTATAAACACTTTTAGCTATGCACAAGATGTTCCAAATACTAAACCAATTATTACTCCTGAAGTTTCAAAAGACACTATAAAAATTAGTTTAGACTCTTTGCTGATAAAGCCAATAAATACTAAAGAACAAGATAGTATAACACTAGATAGTATTCCTAAAAAGAAAAGTTTGTTAGAAGATATTATGATCTATAAAGCCATCGACTATACTTCCATAAATCAAAATGAAAAGAAAATATATCTCTATAATGAAGCACAAATGTTTTATCTGGACATGGAGATTAAAGCAGGAATTATTGTTATCGATTATGCCAAAAATGAAGTTACAGCAAAAGGAATCGTTGACTCTTTGGGCAATTATACACAAGCACCAATTTTTAAACAAAGAGGTGATGTTGTAGAACCAGATTCCATGATTATGAATACAGTAACTAAAAAAACGATTATATATAATTCAAAGATTGAACAAAAAAGTATTGATGGTGTAATTTTCGCAGAAATATCAAAAAAAGAAAATGATTCAGTTATTTTTATAAATAGAGCAAAATTTACTACCTCTGATGACCCAGACAATCCAGAATACTATTTTTTGATGCGTAAAGTTAAAATTGTCCCTGGAAAAAAAGTAGTAGCTGGTTTAACCAATTTATATATTGCAGATGTGCCTACACCTATTGGATTGCCATTTGCATTTTTTCCTTTAACAAAAAAACGTACTTCTGGAGTTATTTTCCCTTCATTTGGAGAGGATAGTAGTCGAGGCTATAATATACAAAATGGAGGCTATTATTTTGCAATTAGTGAATATGCAGACCTTAAAGTTTTAGGAGATTATTACACCAATGGAAGTTATGGTCTGCGTTTACAGAGTGCCTACGTATTACGCTATAAATTCAGGGGTAATTTAAGCTTTCGTTTTGAAAATTTAATTACAAGCGAACGTGGATTTCCAGATTATGCAAAAAGTACTATTTACAATCTGCGTTGGTCACATAGTCAAGATGGAAAATCAAATCCCAGTTCACGTTTTTCGGCATCAGTAAATTTAGGAAGCAGTACGTATTATCAACAATCTGTAAATCAGTTAAACGCATCAAATTTTTTAAATAATACCTTATCATCATCGATTTCATATTCAAAGACATTTAAAGGAGAACCACAGGTAAATATTAGTCTTACTGCAACACATTCACAAAACACAAATACGGAATCTATTAGCATGACATTACCAACTTTCCAAGCAAGTGTAGATCGTGTATATCCTTTTGCTCCCAAAGTAGGAAGTAAAAAAGGATTTATTCAAAATATAAATTTACAATATAACGTTCGTGGTGAAAACAGGATTCAAACCACTGATTCTTTATTCTTTAAAAAAGAAATGTTCGACGATGCTAAAGTTGGTATGCAACATACAATCCCGATAAGCACTAACTTTAAAGTATTAAAGTATATAAGTATTAGTACAAGTGCGAATTATCAAGAATCCTGGACATTAAAAACTATTAATAAAACTTTCGATCAGGAAACACAAGAAGTTGTAGTTACTGAAGTTAATGGTTTTGATGCTTTTAGAACCTATAATTTTAGTGTCGGATTAGGAACCACTGTTTATGGTATGTTCGATTTTGGTGAGGATAAAAAAATACAAGCCATCAGGCACGTTATGCGTCCATCAATTAGTTATAATATTTCACCTTCTTTCGATAAATATTACGACACATACGAAGTTGTTGATGCAGATGGTACACTCATTGAAGAAGTAGATTAT